>JBDSVO010000116.1:0-3467 GCA_039927215.1 Gemmatimonadaceae bacterium | reverse complement strand
TCGACCACCGCTCGGACATTTACGCGCTGGGAGTGATGGCGTACGAGATGCTGTCAGGATCGACTCCGTTCGCGGGTCGCTCACGACACGCAATGCTCGCCGCGCATGTCGTGGAGAACCCGCAGCCGGTAACAACCCTCCGCCCTGACGTGCCTGATCCGCTCGCCGAGCTGGTGATGTACTGCCTGCAGAAAGAGCCGGGCGATCGGCCGCAGCATTCTTCGGAGCTCGTCTCGGCGCTCGATTCCGGCAACTTCAGCGGAGAAACAACGGCGCCTAGGCGTCGCGCGCGAAAGGAACCGTCCATCGCTGTGCTGCCTTTCGTCAATCTCAGCGCAGATCCGGAGAACGAATACTTCTCCGATGGAATATCCGACGAGATTATCAGCGCGTTGAGCGGCATCACTTCTCTGCGCGTGGCAGGTCGAACGTCGTCGTTCTCATTGAAAGGGAAAGGCTTGAGCGTCGCTCAGATTGCCGATCAGCTCAAGGTGGATGCCGTGCTCGAGGGAAGCGTGCGACGGGTCAAGAACCGCGTCAGAATCGACGCTCAGCTCGTGAATGGCGCGGACGGCTATCTGCTCTTTTCAGAGCGATACGATCGGGAGCTGGACGACGTGTTCGCGATTCAGGAAGAGATCGCGAAGAGCATTGTCGGCAAAATGGAAATCAAGCTCACCGGGGAACAGAAGCAGACACTCGGCCGGCGACGAACAGACAATGTCGCGGCCTATGAGCACTACCTCCGCGGCCGCTTCATATGGAATGGAACCCGGAAGATGCAGGCGGCAATGCAGCATTACGGGCAGGCTCTGCAACACGATCCGGGGTACGCCCTCGCGCATCACGGCATTGCCGACTGTTACTCGGTACTCGGCTTGTATGGCTCGTTGCCATCACGATCGGTGATCCCCCGTGCGAAAGCTGCAGCGACCCGGGGTGTCGAGCTGGCTCCAGACCTTCCCGAAACCGGGACGTCTCTGGGACAAGTGCAGATCCTGGAGTGGGACTGGAAAGGGGCCGAGTCGACTCTGCGCGGGGTGATTGCCAAACACCCGCGGCACGCCATGGCCCATGCGCTTCTCGCTTGGCTCCTTCTCGACGTCAATAGTCCCTCTGAAGCTAAAGTGGCCGCGGCGCGCGCCTCTGAGCTCGACCCGCTTGCTCCGGTAGTCAACGGAATCACTGCACTTGTCCATTACCACAGGCGAGAGTTCGGCGATGCCATCGCGCACTGCGAGCGTGTGCTGGAGCTCGATCCAATGTCGTTCATCGGACTGTACGCGATGAGCCTTTCGTACGCTCATGAAGGGCAGGCGCGACAGGCGATAAGTTATGCCGTAGAAGGCATGCGATTATCGCCGGGCGTGATGTTCATGCACGCACTGCTCGGCGTCGTTTACGCGATGACCGGAAAAGTCGATGATGCGCGAGAGATACTCGCGAAGCTGAAGGAAAAGGCGCAAGCCGACTACGTCGCTCCTGTTTTCTTTGCGTGGATCTACGCGCACATCGGCGAGACCGAGCTTGCCTTCCAGCGCCTCGACGAAGCATTCGCCGAGCGTTCATGCATCCTGGCGTTCGGCATTCGCGCGCCGATGTATGATCCGCTCCGGGTCGATCCGAGGTTCGGCGAGCTTATCAGAAAGCTGGGCCTTACCTGAGATTAAAAAGCGCCTCCGACCGCGTCGGCTCAGATTAGTCCGCCGTTGTCGCAAAGTTCATCACGGTCTGTGGAGCCGGCATCGCCCATCTCGCATCCGCCGGCAATCCACGCGTCACTCGCTCGATGAACTTTTCGATATCCCACGCCGCGTTGAATTGCACTGAAAGGGTGCCGCGTCTGAAAAGTGATTCCCAATGCGTCACCATCACGTTGCGCGGCACAAGAACCTTCAGAAGACTGTCCGGCGCGTTCCGCAGGTTGGTAGACGTGGCTGCGCAGATAATCGCAAGGTCGACGCGTCTCTCCGCGAGAGTGACGCTGGCCGGAAATCCGTGCGGAGGCTTGCTCGGAGCGTCCTGGTAGTAGATCCGAAAACGCGGCGCTGTGTCACCCGGCTCGAGGATGTCGATGAGATAGGCGTACGGCTCCCCGAGCTTCCAACCCGAGGCGTCAACGGGCAATGACTTCAGGTCCTTCGACAATCGTTCGCTCGCGAAGTGGTAGCTCATTCCGAGACGTTTAACCGTCGGCGCGTGCGTCGCGACGAGCGCCATGAAGCGGAAGGTCCGGTCATCGGTATAGATCCAGTCCGCGGCGCGGTCCCGGGTTCCGGCGCTGCTTTCTGGGATCGTCATCAATCGTGAGCCGCCGTCTGCCCGCAGCAACGAATCTCCCATGAGCATGTGTCGGATCGACGGCCCTCCGTAGACCCGCGCTGACCTGGCGCGGCGATTCGCGATATACGGAACGTCGAGCAGATGATCATAGTGTCCATGCCCAACAAGAATTGCCGACGCATTGTCAGCCGATGCAGGCAGAAAGCGTTCGATCAGCGTTGTATCGGGCTTCGTGAAAAAGCCGTTCCCTCCAAGGGGAATCATCGACAGAACGACGTGCTTCAACATCGGTTTTGAAAAGAAGGGCGCCGTGAGAAGCGCTGCTCCCCGATAGCGAACGAGGATTCCCGATGTGCCGAGGTATGTGATCTCGACCTGGTTCTCGGGGCTGCCGCAGGAGCTCGCGTCGCAGCCAATTTTGCGACCCGTAGGCTCCATCTGGCCCGCAGGTGGCGGGAGCGTCCAGCAGCCGGCAAGCACGGGGAGGCACGACAGCACCACCGCGCAGCGGCAGGTCGCTCGACTTGCGCGTGCAGCACTTGCGCGTTGCATTCGGCTCCATTGTACAGATGGCGGCCAGTGGGCCGCGCGCGCTAGTTGAGAGCGTACTGCTGTGTTACGTCCCTGCCCTGCGCTTTCACTACAAGCTTGAATTCGTCGGGCTTAAGCAGCGGATCGTCCCTTAGCTCGAGTGCAAACGACGCCGCCTTCTGAAGCTTGTGCACCAGCTCTTTCTCCTCTTCCAGAACATACATCGCAACTTCAGGATGGAGCTTTACGAGAAGATTGTCGCGTCGCCCTTCCAGTACCATCCGGCGGACTGACCTCTCCATCCTTCGCACGATCGTCTCAGGTGTGAAGACTCGTCCCGTTCCTTCACACGTTGGGCAGGGACCTGTCATGCTCTGGTAGTGACTCTGCCTGACGCGCTGCCGGGTCATTTCCACGAGGCCGAGGTCACTCACCGCAAATGCCTTCGTACGCGCCCGGTCGCGACTGAGATGCATGCGAAGCTCCTGCAGCACACGCTCTCTCGACTGTCGGGTCTCCATGTCGATGAAATCGCAAACGATGATTCCACCAACGTCGCGCAGGCGAAGCTGCCGAGCGACTTCAGCTGCTGCTTCGAGATTCGTCCGCAACACAGTCTTTTCCGGGTCCTTCTTTCCGGTGTACCTGCCGGA
>JBDSVO010000115.1:0-3807 GCA_039927215.1 Gemmatimonadaceae bacterium | reverse complement strand
AGCATCGCCGAAATACTGGCGGAGCCGGATCTCGAGGAGCTGACAACTGCTCCTGCCCTGGCCGACGACGAGCTGTAAGTCGCTTGCGGCGAAAGCAAGAAAGGGAAGAGCATTTGCTCTTCCCTTTCTTGTTGACGGATACCTCGCCGTTCGCGCTGAATTTTACTAACGGAGCGTGCCGACTCCGACGCTGAGGCCGTACGCGGGCGAGAACGTCTCGAGCCCTTTGATGCCTTCGAGACGAACCCACGTTCGGCCGCCAATGTTGACGCCGAAGCGAAGCTCGCTCAAGTCCTCTACTCCGCGACGCTCCTTCAAATGCGTGGGAGCGTGTGCCTGGCCAACCACCACTACCGAAGGCCTTACGAGGCCGCGACCGTAATCGACGCGCATGTCGTAAAGCAGGAGATCGTCCTGCTCGTAGGAGGAATCGCGCGTGCTTGTGATGCCAAGCCCCGCCTCCAGGCTGACCGAGAGCGCGCTGCGCCGCATGCGCCCGACCAGCGTGGCGAAGAAGTCGGTTGCGTCGCGCTCCAGCCCATTTTCGTTGCGGGTCGTCGGCAGTCGTGTCCCAAACCTCAGCAGCGCATCCATGGGCGCTGCCGAAGGAGTCAACCTCACCGCGGTTCCAATTGTGTAGTCGCCGGAGTCGTCACGCCGGCCATTTACAGACGGAAGCACCCCGGAGTATGCCGGTCCGAAGCGCTGGCGCTCCTGAAAGAATCGCCTCCCTGTGCCGCTGGCGATAATCGCGAACCGGCCGCTGACCAGGGCAACTGCCACCGTCGGCACCTCCCACAGGTCGCCCTTGGTGCCAGCCAGAGAAGCCCGCTGGCCCTGGTATCGGGAAATTCGCGCGTCCGCCGCAATCGTGACTCCGTCCTCGAGGATGTGCCACGAGAACGGCTCGAGCGGGCGGAGTTGTGCTCCCACAGGCGCACTTGCGATGCAGGCGACGACAAGCGTAAGCGCTTGGACCAGGCGGCTTGAGATCAGCACAGTGCCTCGATGTGGTGAGCTTAAGAGGGGTCAATGGTACAGAAAAAACTCAAGTCTGCAAGCGAGAGAGTTGGCGGCTTTTTCGCAGTCCGCAGCCAGACCGCCGCAAGGTCGATTCTACGTATCCCTAGGGACGGCCGTGCTGGCCGGCGCGTTGCTGGGTACGGGCGGCCTCTTCGTCGGATCTATCCACGGAGCAATGCAAGGTTCCGAAACCTGGACGCCCGTTCCATTGAATCGGCGTATGCAGCCGGGCGGACTCCCGCCGAACCGATAGCGCCATCAGAGGCGCTGGCTAAGCTATGTCTTCGGCTGGGGCGTATCTTCCCAGCCGATGATTTCCCAGGCGATCCGCCGCTACTTCAATCGCAGCGCACTCCGCTCCGTACGCGAGCGTGGCTCTCGTGTCGACCGATTCAAGCTCGCCGAGAAATCCCGCGTTCGCGAGCTCCTGCTCGCAAATTCTCGGGTCGTGCGGGCCGTCTCTGCCCACAGTGCGGCTAACGGCCTCTCCGAAGACAAAGTCTGGGCCCGCGTCGAAGTGTACATCGATGAGATCATCCCTTCATTCAACATTCTCGCTTACTACCGGTTTGGGTACCTCGCAAGCCGGTCGCTGCTGCACCTCTTCTACAGGGTTTCCGCAGAGCACCACCCGGCATGGAGCGGGCAGCCGCTGCCGCGCAACGCGATTGTCGTGTACCTGATGAATCACCGCTCGAATGCCGATTATCTCCTCGTCGGTTACGTGCTTTCGGGAAAGGTCGCCATCTCGTACGCCGTCGGAGAATGGGCGCGAGCATTTCCTCTGGAATACATCTTCAAATCATTCGGATCGTACTTCATCCGGCGGAAGTATCGCGAGCCACTTTATCACTGCGTTCTCGAGCAGTACGTGCAGCTCATTACGCGAGCGGGCGTGACCCAGGGGATTTTTCCCGAGGGCGGACTCACGCGCGACGGCAAGCTGAGGCCTGGCAAAATCGGGCTGCTCGACTACATGCTGGGCGTCGCCCGCGAGGAGGCCTATCGCAATCGCATCTATTTGGTGCCGGTCGCAATCAATTACGACCGCGTTCTCGAGGACCGCACGCTGCTCCGCGAGCTCGCGCACGCGGAAGGTGAGCGGCAGACGCCGAAGCGAAAGCAGCTCTACGAGGTTTCGCGGTACGTGTGGTGGAATGCGGCGCGCATGGTTTTCAGAAGGTGGAAGCGATATGGCCGCGCAGCTGTAACCGTCGGCGAGCCATTCAAGGTTTCGCAGTGGCTCGACGAGGAGCACGAGGCGGGTACCAATGTCTTCCAGCTGTCCCGTCAGGAGCGTCTGGCCGAAGTTCAGTCGCTGTGCGACCGGATGATGTCCCGGATCGAGGCCATCATTCCTGTTACGCCTGTTCCGCTGGCCTGCGCAGCGATTCAATCGCTGGACAGCGACTTCATCTCTCGCGAGCGGCTTCTCGCGCGTATGTCGGAGATGCGCGACGTCCTGCTGGAGCTGAACGCGCGTGTTATCCGCGCCGAGGGCGGAGTCGATGAGATCTTCGACCGTGCGTGGAAAATGCTGCGCATGCGCAAGATCCTCGTGCGATCAGGAAACGGCTACGCGGTACTGCCAAAGAACCGCGGCCTGATCAGCTATTACGCGAACAGCATCGCGCACCTGCTCGGGCCGTTCGAGCAGGGCGTTCGAGAGAGAGATGCTTTGCCATCGAGCCGAATTCTCAGTTGACGCTCGGGCGCGGGCGCGCGATGCAGCGCGATGGGTCTACTGAAACTCCACTGGCGTCCCGGCCCGAATCAGCGACGCCAGACGATCCGCATCCCAGTTCGTCAATCGCACGCAGCCGTGCGAGTTTGCATACCCGATCGTCTCCGGGGACGACGTCCCGTGAATTCCGTAGTGCGGCTTCGACAGCGCCATCCACACTACGCCGACTGGCGAGTTGGGGCCCGGCGCAAGCTTTGCCTTCGGCTTGTTATCCGGCACCTCGGCGAAGAGCGCCGGTTGATAATTGAACCCCGGGTCGCGCGAAATGCTGGTCACACGAAATCCACCCGTGGGCGAGGGATCGTAGCCGGCGCCGAGCGTCGAGGGGAAATGCGCGACAATCTTCCCGGAGCCGTCGAGGAGCTGAGTGTGGAACTCTTTCTTCGAGATCACGATTCTTGCCGCGCGCTGGCCGGTCGTGTCGCGTGTCATGGGATCGAAGACTGGTACCTCGACATTCGGCACCTGCAGCGATGTTCCCGCGGCAATCGACTTGAGGTCGACCTTCGGATTGAGTTGTTTGAGCATCGCCTCGCTTGTGTGGAATTGCTCGGCCAGCTCTTCAGCCGGTGAGCTGTAGCAGAGGCACTTGAGCTTCGCCTGCGCGTACACGTCTTCCGGAATCGGCAGGAACGGTCCCTCCATGTCGTCCGCGGTTACCTGGTAGGCTTTGATGAGCGGATTCGGCGCCGTCGCTGCGAGCTTGTCGTAGGTCGCCTTATCAACGGTTCTTGTCGCCGCCGAGTCCATGCCGTTAGCCGCGCGGAAATACTTCAGTGCGCTCGCCGCGTTCTTGCCCCATGTGCCGTCGATGATGCCGGGTGAGAAGCCAGCGCGATCGAGCATAATCTGAAGCTGAAGCGGCACAGGACCCCGGTTCGCGATCTTCAGCGGGAATTTTTTTGGAACGCCAAGCGCGCTTTTTGACGAAATCTGCTGGAACGTCGAGTCGCTCGAGAGCGGTGGCAGACTATCGAGCGCGAGCTGAGCGCCGAGCCCGGCCGTGTCGAGTGGGGCCACATCATAGCCTGGTACGGAAA
>JBDSVO010000114.1:0-3193 GCA_039927215.1 Gemmatimonadaceae bacterium | reverse complement strand
GCTTGCCGGATTTCCGCACGCTTCCCTCGAGCACAGTTCCCACCTGAAGCTTCCGTCCGATTTCGCGGATGTCCTCGTTCTTGTTCTTGAAAGTGAATGACGATGTCCGCGACGAGACCTTGAGCGCTTTGATCTTCGAGAGAGCGTTGATGATTTCCTCGGCCATCCCGTCGGCAAACGATTCGCCCTCCGGGTCGGAGCTCAGATTGCTGAAGGGAAGAACGGCAATCGAACGAGCGCCTCCGGCCGCGCCGGGAGTCAGCGGACTTCCGTCAGGCGTCGAGAGATGTTGTGCGACCAGTGCACGAGCGAAATCCATCGTTGTCCCGTAACGCTCCATCGAATCCTTGGAGAGCGCCTTCAGGAGTGCCGTCTCGACTTCCTCGGGAGCTTCCGCGAAGACAGAGCGGATCGACGGTACCGGATCAGTAAACCGCTTGCTCAGAACGGCCTGCGCGGTTGCACCGGTGAACGGCTTTCGCCCGGACAACATCTCATACAGCACGCACCCCAGGCTGTACTGGTCACTGCGCCCATCGACGACAGTGTCGCCGGCGGCCTGTTCAGGACTCACGTACGCAGGGGTGCCAACCATCATTCCGGTTTGTGTGAGATTTTCACCACCAGCGACACTTACGGCTTTCGCGATGCCGAAATCCATAACCATCGCTTCGCCTTCCTGCAGCATCACGTTCTCCGGCTTGATATCGCGATGGACAATGCTGTTGCGATGCGCGTAATCGAGCGCCGATGCGATTCCGCGAACGAGCTGGAGCGCTTCATCGAGCGGAATCCGTCCATCGCGCAACAGGCGATCTCGCAGGGACTCGCCCTCGACGACCGGCATTACATAGAAGAGAAAGCCGGCCGCCTCTCCCGAGTCGTACAGCGGTACGATGTGAGGATGGTTCAGCCGCGCGGCGAGCTTGATTTCGCGGAGAAACCGATCGGGCCCGAGAGAAGAGCTCAGTTCAGGATGGAGCACCTTGAGCGCGACACGCCTGTCGTGGCGAAGATCCTCTGCGAGGTAGACGGTTGCCATCCCGCCGCGGCCCAGCTCGCGGTCGAGTCTGTAGCGCGACTCGAGCGCGGAATTCAATTGCTGCTGCACGACACTCCGTGAGTTGGGTTGAAGTGCAAAACCTACCCACCGAGTGCAATTACGGCCACCGGTTAGCCGAGCAGTACGGTGTCGCCTGGAGCTTCCTCAGTACTGGAAGCTCACGGGTCCGTACGTGTTACCGACTCCGCCAACTGCTATAAAGGATCCAGGGACATCGCTCTTGATCGCCGATTCGACGGCGGCATCGGGCTTGGTCAGCACGGTCGTATCCCCCTCGTAAAACCGATCCGCGAATTCCTGGCTGACCACGTAATAGAGACGTCCTGCGGTCAGAGTGAGCTGCGTGATTGCCGGGTCTGACGGTACCACCTTAGCGTACTTGAAGTCGCCACGGGCTTCGCTGTTCATATTCACTAGCGCATTGGCAACCTCGGCTTTCGAGATAGCATCAATAATCTTGATGTCGTGCGCCCCCGTTAACCCGAGGGTATATCCCCGGCCGAGTGTGTGAATTGTCAAGTCGCTCGCTCCAACCCGGATGGCCATGCCATAGAGACCGGATCGTCCAGTAAGACTGGGCGTGCCCGAGGTCACCGAGGTCACGAACGAGCCAAGGGGTAGTGCCTTGACCTCGTTCGAATCTGACGTTGATTCAGCGAGCTCCGACCCATTAGCTATGATAGCCAATACCACATAGTAGTAGACCTCTCCATTCGTGACGTCCGTGTCATGGTAAATCGTCGATGCGAGTACAGGCTCTCCGAACTCCGGATAAGTTCCGCCCTCCTCGCGGCGCTTCACGTAATACAGATTCGCATCGGTGACAGCGTCCCAACTCAGCTCGACCGTATGGTCATCCGCCGTGCACCGAAGGACGGGCCCGGCCGGCGACCCGTGGATCGAAAACCCACATCCGACAAAGCCCAGAAGAGCGATCACTCCGAGCAGGTATATGGGCGCGAGAAGCACGAATGAGTCGATCATCGGACGTTACTCCGCGGCATTCCGTGAGTTGCGGTTTCGCTACGGTGCGCGTCAGTGCGACCGTAGCTGACACCGCTCACAAGTCCTGAGGCGCCGATCGATAGGATCGTCGGCCAGATGTTAATGCCGTAAGCGCTGGAAATCTTTCGGTCAGGGTCGCTTACTACCGTGGCTGAAAGATTATTTTCGGCTGCGGTCTTTTGTGCGGTTTCGGCCGTGTCGCCGTCGTTGATGGCGAGCACCATTTCCTTCGCGGCCTTGTTGCGAACGAGCTCATGTTGCAGCTCCCGCACGGCTTCGATGCTTGGCTGGGATGAGCTTTTCCAGAACACGAGAGCGACAGGCCGTCCGGCGAGCTTGCGCAGCGTGAGGTTTCGACCAGGTGCGTATTCGAAAAGAAAATTCGGCGGAGCGTGGCCAATTCTCACACTCGACCTCAGCATTCCGACACTGACCGGTGCGGCCAGCACCAGCGATTTTCGGAGCGCTTCGGCGAGCGTGCGCCGATCGACGTTTCCTTCGTGCTTCCACAAGACATCGCGGTTGGGCCCGACGATCATCGTGACCGAGCGCTGTGCTCCTTTCAAGTCGAACACTCGCTCCCAGGCGCCTGCGTCCTGCTCAGCATAGACGACCCCCGGGATGTAGGTCGTGTTCGGGAGCTGCTCCTTACCAACGACAGCAAGCACTGCCGTCGCTGCGTCCCGGCGTCCGCTTTCGCCGAGCGCCTGAGTCAGAATTCCGACCATGTCCGCGTTGGGCTCGCCCGCGAAGTGAACGAGCAGGTTGGGCGTTGGTGCGCCGCTTGTAGCCGTCGCCGCGGCGGCGTGACCTGTTACTTCGACCATGCCCTCCGGGCTGGGCTGAGTCAGCGCCACCATTGGAATGAAACCAGCTGTCGCCAAGCCGAAGCCGCCGACGATCGGGAACGAGCTGTAACCGCATACAGATGCACTGGCCGGTTGCGGCGCGACGGGGCCCGATGATGACAGCCGCGTGCCCCTCACAGTCAGACAAAGTGGCACATACCCGGGAATACCGTGTGTCGCGGGGCCGCCATCGCTCAAGACCGGCGTTGGCGGAACGGACGGCGACGAAGGCCCCGCCGCAGACGATACTCCTGGTCTCGGCTGCTGATAGATGAAC
>JBDSVO010000113.1:0-11532 GCA_039927215.1 Gemmatimonadaceae bacterium | reverse complement strand
GCATCTTAGAGGCGATACATTCCGGACGTGTCCAAGCCCCTCATCATCGGCATCGCCGGCGGCTCCGGCAGCGGCAAGTCCGCCCTCGCGCATAAAGTCGCAAGCGCGCTCCCCGCTCCATCGCTCTCAGTGGCTTTCATCGACATGGACGCGTACTACAAGAACTTCGATTCCCTCACTCTCGACGAACGCCGCCTTGTCAACTGGGATCACCCCGACGCATTCGACTTCGATCTGCTCACCGAGCACATGACGCAGCTCTCGGAACGCCGCACCGTCGACAAGCCGGTCTACGATTTCGTCACCCACCTCCGGTCTTCCGAAACCATTCGCGTCGAGCCGGCCGACGTCATCGTCATCGACGGCATTCTACTCTTCGTCGACGAACGGGTGCGCGACCTGTGCGCCGTGAAAGTATTTGTGGACGCCGAAGCGGACATCCGACTGATTCGCCGCCTGCGACGCGACATGCGGGCTCGAGGCCGCCCCCTCGACGAGATCATCAAGCAGTATCTCTCGACAGTGCAGCCGATGCATCTACAGTTCGTCGAGCCCAGCAAGCGATACGCGGACATCATCGTGCCCCGCGGTGGACACAACGCGATCGCAATTGAAATGATCGTCGCGAAAATCAGCAGGCGACTTGCGGCGGTCGCTTCCGGCGCGGCCGGCGCGGCCGGCGTCGCCTAGGCTACTCCGGGCCTCGCAGACTTGTAAGATTCACTCGCCTGACGAAGCCTCAGGAGCGCCGAGGCTTCGAGCTCGTGCTCGATTCTGAGCTCCATGAATTCGTTCTTTCCGTGACCGCCTTCGCCGCGCAAAAGGCGCTTCGATGCGGCCTGGTGGCGGAGGTATTCCCTGGCGTTCCGCCACACCATGTTTGCCTTGTGCCACCAGGGATCATCCCCGTGGCCGGTTTCCTCCAGGCACGCGATCTCATATAGATCGACGGCCTCGTCGAGTATCTCATCAGACAACCGCACCGCCGCGCGCGCAGTTTTCTGGTCGGTGTCGCTCGCATCGTGGTCGACGAGCTCCGCGTACCGACGGTGATGGCGGCACGAATCGGCCGCTGCATGATAAAGAGTGTCCGCGATGTCGCGGAGCACCGCCTTTGCCTGCGGTGTCACTTACGCGTCCGGAAAAGCGACGACATGAATCCCGATCCGCCCCGGTCGAATTCTTCGATCATCTGGAGCTCGCCCCTGTCGAGCCAGACGCCGCCGCACTCGACGCACTCGTCAACCTTCACGTGATTGTGCTCCCGCTCGCGCAGGTCGCAGCCGCACTTCGGACACTTGTTGTGATGGGACGACCGCTCCTGTGTATCCCGCTCAACGTCGAGCTTCGCGCGCCGCTCCTTCATCAGCTCCGCATCGAGCCGCGCAAAATATTCGTCTTCGTTCCTGCTCGGTTTTTCTTCAATTGCCATGCGGCTCTCTCTCGTTCGGTTCAGTGCGGTATCATTGCCGGGAGACTCGTGACGAATTATTGTCCGACCGCCGAACAAACGGAAGTGCGCGTCCGTCCCCAGGGCTTGCGCGCCCGGCACGCAACGAGCCCGCGAGGAAAAAGCCCGCAACTTGGACGCCATTAAATCTTCCTACGAATTCCACCGGGAGCTGGAATCCCCAGTTTCGTTCGTCCGCCGGGAATGGCAGGCGTTCGTCATCTTCGGTGGAGTTTTCATCATCGTGCTTCTCATCGGCGTCTTCGCCGTTGACCCCGCGTATTTCTACCCGCGGCTCAGCACCGACCCGCTTCTGTATTACCTGAAGGGTCTCGCGTTCGCCGAAACCGGTAGCACAGTCGCGACAACGGCGATCAACCGCCGTCCTTTCCAGTACGTAGCGATGCCGGGCGTCATGCGCGCTCCGTTCATGATGATGTTCAGCGATTTCGACAACCAGTTCCGCGCGATCCAGGTTTCCAACATCGCGCTCGTGACGCTCATTGCCGCGATGTTCGCCTATGTGTTGTCGTGGGTCGTGCCCCGATCGAGACACTGGATGGCGATCGGGTTCGTGTTCGGATTTATGCTTCTCAGTCCAAACTGGGTTGCAAACGTTTTCGAGCCGCTGGCCGATGCACCGTACGCTGTCTTCACGCTGGGCGTGATACTACTTAGTACTCGCATCCTGACGTCCGACAAGCCGTTGCGCAGACACCTGGTCGCAATCGCCGCCGGCGCTTTGTTGTTCGTGCTGGCGTTCATGGTGAAGTTCACCGCCCCGGTGCTCATTGTCTTCATCGCGGTGCTGGCCGCTGGCAGGCCAAGCGAGCATCAGCTCAGTCGACGCACAAAAGCAATCGCCTGGTTTGCTGGAGTAGCAGGGCTCGCGCTGCTGATCGCGCTCAACTGGGGCCCGATCATCCACAGGTATCTGCCCGAGCCCATCGGCTTTCTCACCCGGGGAAGCAAGTCCGGAATGTTGCTCAATCTGCTGGGTATCTCGATCCCGGCGCACATCATTCCGGTTTATCATCTGGCGTTTGATTTCGACCCCGTTGGCCATGTATACCGGCCGAAGTTCGGAACGACACCAAACGACGCAGCGCTCACCGCGCTCGGGGTTGGGATCTCGTTGATCGTGGTCTACGGCGTGTGGCGCGCCCGTCGGCGTTTCCTTCCGGAGGCATGGTATTTCCTCGCGGCCCTGCCGGTGATCACACTGATGATTCCCAGCACCAGGCGATACCTGCTGGCGTACGAGCCACTGATCTGGATCTTCTTCTATGCCGGCGCCACAGCACTTTTTCGCCCGCTGCTCGTGCGCGTCAGGACAATCCGCGTTCCTCCCGCGTTGGGACTCGCGCTGTTCATTGCCGCCACGCTTGGCTTGATCTTCGTGCGCTCACAGCGAGTTGTTGGCAGCGCTGGGAACCGCAGCGCCGGAATCTCGATTGGCCAAACGAGAGGCTATGTCAACCAGGTGTCGTCGACGTTTCGTGACCTTCGCGGGTTTATCGAGACTCTGCCGAGGGACAGGTCTCTTCTCGTCGGGGGTCTGGGAACGGTCGGACGCTGGAAAGCGATCTCTCATATGAATTACTACAGCCTGGACAGCACTCTGAGCGTGGCCGCCCGGACGCATGACATATATGTTCTTCTGGAATGCGGGACGCGCGAAGGCTGCCACGACTTCGACAGATGGGACAGTGCGTTCCGCCTCCAAATCGATCGATACGGCGGCCCCTTCGCTTATGAGCCAGTCTTCACCCGCAATACGGAGCACGCCAAGGCACGGGTGTACAGATTGACCAATCCTCAGTGAACGACTCGACGGCTTCCAGCTCGACCCATACTGACGATTTGGGGCTCATGAAGCCCCGGCCATCCGAGCGCGTGAGGCAGCTCAGAACGGGCGACCGGATCATCGTGTGCGGCGCAGGCCCGGCAGGCCTCACGGCGGCTTATTTGCTCGCGAAGCAGGGCTACCTGGTGACGGTGCTCGAAGCTGACAACGTGGTCGGCGGAATTTCGCGCACGGCACGCTATAAGGATTACCGCTTTGACATCGGCGGCCACCGGTTCTTCACGAAAATCGCCGCTGTCCAGTCGCTATGGGAAGAGCTGCTTGGTGACGAGCTAATCGACGTACCGCGGCTGTCGCGCATTCTCTACAACGGCAAGTTCTTCAATTATCCGTTGAAAGCGAGCAATGCGCTTGCCGGACTCGGATGGTGGCAGGCGGCGATGATCGTCGTGAGTTACGTCCACGCGCGCATCTCGCCGCAGCCGGTGGAAGAGAATTTCGAGCAGTGGGTGTCCAATCGATTCGGCCACCGCCTCTACCGGATTTTTTTCAAGACGTATACCGAGAAAGTGTGGGGAGTTCCCTGCACCGAGATCAGAGCTGAATGGGCTGCGCAGAGAATTCAGGGATTATCGCTCGCTCACGCAATTCTTTCAGCCACTTCGCTCAATCGGCGAGCACCAGCGATCAAGACGCTCATCGAGCAGTTCAGGTATCCGCGACTCGGGCCCGGACAGATGTGGGAGGAATGCGCCGCGAGAGTGACGCAGCTCGGTGGTTCGGTCCTCATGAATAATCCTGTTACTGGATTCGAGACCGAGGGCCCGCGGGTAGTCGCTGTCACTGTTGACACTCCGAGTGGCCCACGCCGGCTGGAAGCCGAGCACTTCATAACGACGATGGCGCTTCGCTCGCTGGTTCAGGCGCTCGGACCCGATCATCCCGTCGCGGTGCTCGAGGCGGCGGAGGCCCTGACTTATCGGGACTTCATTCTTGTCGCCCTTATACTCGACAAGGAAGATCTCTTTCCCGACAGCTGGATCTACGTACACACTCCGGGTGTGAAGGTCGGCCGCATCCAGAACTTCAAGAACTGGAGCGCGGCGATGGTGCCGCAGGCGGGCCAAAGCTGCGTCGGAATGGAGTACTTTGCATTTCGCGGCGATGAGCTATGGGAAAGCAGCGACGCCGAGCTGCTCGATCTGGCGAGTCGTGAGCTCGCGGGACTCGGCCTGGCGCAATCGGCGAAAGTGATCGACGGCGCAGTGGTTCGCATGCCGAAGGCCTACCCGATCTACGACTCCACCTACCGGGAGAATCTGGACGTCGTGCGCTCGTTCATCGATCCGATTGAGAACCTGCATACGGTCGGCAGGAATGGTATGCACAAGTACAACAATCAGGATCATTCGATGTACACCGCCATGCTCGCAGTCGAGAACATGCAGGGCGCGGCGCACAATTTGTGGGAAGTGAACACGGACCTCGAGTATCACGAAGAGCAGCGCGTGGACGGCACTCCGAGCGCGCAAAAAACCGCGGCCGCATGACAGTCGACAAATCGATCCGTCCGAGCGCGTCTGCGGTGGTCGAAGCGGAGGAGGAGGAGGAGTCGCTTCCGCCGTCAGCGACTCTTCTGTTCGCACCGGTCGACAAGCGCGCGTTCGGCGTGGCGATCGGCACGGTTACCGGTGTGGGGATCTTCGCACTGACGGCGATCGATCTGGTACGTGGCACTCCGTGGCGCGGTCTTCGGCTGCTCGCCCAGTACTTCGTGGGATACGATCTCACATGGGAGGGAGCGTTGATCGGCCTCTTGTGGGGGTTTACAGTAGGCTTCTGCGCGGGCTGGTTTGTGGCTTTCACTCGCAACCTCGCGCTGGCGATTTCGCTTTTCATTCTTCGAACTCGAGCCGAGCTCGACACGACTCGTGATTTCCTGGATCACATCTAGATGAACGAGGCGAGGATGGCAGAGACACAGGACGACGTCAAAACGACGCTTTTGAAGCTGAACGCCCGTGCTTGGGGCATCGCGGTCGGATTGCTTTTTGGCTCGGCGCTCTTTCTCGGGACGATCGTTCTGGTGATGCGCGGCGGTCCACGCGTCGGACCTCATCTCGGGATGCTGTGGGTTTTCCTGCCCGGATATCGCGTCACGTTCGGAGGGGCGTTCATTGGATTTGCGTACGCTTTCGTCATCGGTTATGCGGTGGGAAGGCTGATCGGCCTGGTGTACAACACGCTCGCCCGCTCGGAGACCTGATCGCGCGCTGATTTTTCTCCGGCAGCGAGCGTGGGCGCACCTTCCCGGCGTGTTCTGCGACACGTGGTGCTCGCAGCGCTTTTTGCCGGTGGCACGGTCGTACTCTACGCGATTGTCGGCGACGCTTCACCGATGCAGCGGCTGAGTGTTGCGACAGCTTACGCAGCCCTCGGCTTCCTCGCGGCGACCCTCCTCGTCGGTCCGTTCAACGAGCGGCGCGGGCGGCCGAATCCGGTCAGCACGAACCTGCGCCGTGATATCGGGATCTGGACGGCACTCGGCGGAATGGCTCACACGATCGTCGGGCTGCAGGTGCATATGCGTGGCGAGATAGCCCGCTATTTCCTGCCCCACGCTGGCCCCGCCCTCTCGAAAAGCACACTCGCGTTTCTCGCCGCGAATTACACGGGCCTCGCGGCGACGCTGCTTCTGGTGATGTTGCTGGCTATCTCGAACGATGTCGCGCTTCGAACGCTTGGTACGACTCGATGGAAGCGGATTCAGCGGTGGAACTCATTGCTGTTCGCGCTGGTGGCTGCGCATGGAGCACTGTATCTCGCCATCGACAGAGCGTCGTGGCTCCTGATCGTGCCATTTATCCTTATCGTCGCGCTCGTAGCACAGATTCGACTTCCCAGGTCCTTCTCCCGCTGACAAAGTATTGCGGCACGATCGGGCCCATCGCCCAGCGAATCGGAGGAATGCGGCTTAGCACGTCCCAGATGCGACGAGCTCGCTCGTTTCTCCTGCCGAGCTCATTCGGCTCGTAGGACGGAAGGTCGACACGCCCGACGTTCTTGAAAACGCTTCGGAGCTCCCTGCGGGAATGAAGCCGGGTTCTGTACGGCGTCTTTCTCAGAGCGAGCGCGGCCTTTTCCATCCACCGGCGCGGAAGCAATCCGAAACCGAGAATCCGGACGTCGGGCTCGGGCAGCACGCTGTACCGGTTGTTCGTTGTGAAGAAGAACGCCCCGTCTCCAGCAAGAACGCGAAGTGTCTCGTCCCGCATCATGCTGCTGTCCCGCACGTGCTCGATCACGGCATCGGCAACAACCGCCTCAAATGCCGCTGACCGAAAAGGCAGTGCTTCGGCGTTTGCACAGATCAATGCGACTTTAGCCGCTGCCGGCCCGGACTCGTTCAACCGTTGGCGTCCAATCAGAAGCCAGCGAAGCGCAACGTCTACTCCGACGACTTCCGCGAACTCTTTCGACGCCGCGACGGCGAGGCCCGCACTGCCACAGCCGATGTCGAGAATTCTCCGGTCGCCAAGATCTGGAGCGATGTTGCGCAGCTTTCGCAGAATCGCGGACCCGCGAATGACGCTGCCTTCCATCGACGCTATATAGTGTGCATTAAGCTCAGGCGGATTTTCAGGCGATAGCTCGTAGTACACATTCAGCAGCTCGCGAAAACTCTTTGCAGGGGGAGCGAGGAGCTTCTCGATCTTGGCGAGCTCCGCCTCCACTGAGATATAAGGATCGGGGGACAGGCGAAAATCCGGGATCCCATACCTGATCGGGTATGCGGCCGAGCACGAAACGCATCGGTACTCGCCGCCGACGTTTTGCACCTCGTCGCGGCACGCGGGACATACGAGCAGCGCTTCGATCCATTTCGGTGTCGCGTGATTCGGTGTCGCGTGATTCGGCGTCAGCGCAAATACTCCCTTGTTCGTCGTGGAGATGCCACGTAAACTGCGTCTCAGGCGTCAAGAGAGCTACGGCGCCCTGACACCCACGTTGGCTTCACCCGAAGATAGCATGAGAGACCGGCCATGAATGCGGCACAGCGGTTGAGCCGCCACATAAGGCTGACAAGCGATGTCTATCGCGGCGTGGAAACGCCGCCATTTCTCGTGCTGTTCATCAACTCCATCTGCAACATGAAGTGCGAGCACTGTTTCTACTGGACAGCGCTCAACAAGCGTGACGACCTGACGCGCGACGAGCTCGTCGCGTTGTCACGAGAGCTCGGGCCGATCGAGAATCTCAACCTGTCGGGCGGCGAGCCGTTCCTGCGTAAGGAGTTCGCCGAGATCTGCGCGCAGTTCATCCGTCACAACGGGGTCAAACAGATCTACGTGCCCACGAACGCCTACTTCACGGAGCGCGCGGTAGACCAGATCTCACGCACCCTCGAAGAAAAATCGCTACAGCTGTTCGTAGTCGAGATTTCACTGGACGGCATGCCGGAGTTCCACGACAACTTCAGGGTCGCGCGGAATTCGTTCGAGAAGGCGATGGAGACGTACGACGCTCTCGCCAGGCTGCAGGAGTCAGACCAGCGGTTGCGCATTCACTGTATCTCGACCGCGACGGACATCAACATGGAACAGATTCGAGAGCTGACGACCTTCCTCTACGACAGATGTCCGCAGATGGACCATCACAACCTCGCCATCATCCGCGGCGACCGTAAGAATCCAACACTGAAGGGACCGTTGCTCGAGCAGTACGAGGAGCTATACGAGTACATCAGACGTCTATGGGCCCCGCGCGAGATAGGACGTTACGGCGCAATCGTGGAACCGATGCTGCAATGGGGCAAAGTGAAAACTGCCCGCGAAGACAGGCAGGTGATTCCCTGCACCGCGGGACGACTCACTGCCGTAATCCACGCCAACGGCGACGTTGCGGTCTGTGAGCAGCACGCTCCGCTCGGCAACCTGAGACAAAAGACCTTCCGCGAGATCTGGGCATCCGACGAGGCTACGCAGCTGAGACAGTCGATCGCCAACCGCGAGTGCCACTGCACCACTGAGGTGTTCATGTGGCCCAGCATCACGTATCAGCCGGTGCAGCTTGCGCGCGCGATGGTTGGCGGCAAAGTCTGGCAGCGGGCGCGCGAGCTTCCGGTTCTCGAGCGATTCCCGGTTTCGAGCCGTGACCGCACCGGAGCCAGTCGCTGAAAGCTCAACAGCCTTGACGGGCGGCTCGAAATCTCCTCGATAACGGGTTCGGCGAATGCTGAGCCAGCGAGCGTAGCTGTCGGAATCGTCGCTATCTGCGGCGAGGCTCATCTCGAACGTTGCCTAGATGCGCTGTCGGCACAGCGCAACGCTCCCCCCTTCGACGTGGTAGTTGCCGCCGCACCTCGGCTCGGCGAGCTCGCGCGGGTGCGCCACCGATTTCCGGCCGTCCGCATCGCGATGGATGCAAGAGTCACATCGCCCATTGATCTTGCGGCGATGGCGGTCACTGCGGCTCGTGGCGAAGTGATTCTGCTGACAGAAGACCACTGTGTGCCCGACAGCGACTGGGTGGGAAGTTTGACGCGAACGATTCAACACAACGTGAGTGCAGTCGGTGGAGCGGTCGATCCCCTGGAGCCTGAAACGATGACTGCCTTTGACTGGGCGTTCTATTTCGTAGACTTCTATAGATACCAGAAGCCGCTGACCGCAGGCATCGCGGATGCGCTCAGCGTATGCAACGTCGGCTACCGGCGGCGCAGTCTCGAATCGCTGGACGAGCCGTGGCGCACGTCGTTCCACGAAACGCGGATTAACATTGCGCTGGCAAAACATGGTGCGCCTCTCTGGATGGAGCCCCGTGCCTGCGTTCGCGCGGGGCGGCGAGTGCACAGAAGCGACGCACTCCGCGAGAGGTATGCATTCGGACGTTACTACGCATACCTGAGAATTAGGCATCCACACCAGCACACTCGTGTGTGGCTCGCCCTCGGATCCCCCTTGCTGCCGTTGCTTCTTCTCGGGCGGATGGCGCGCGCATCCGCTCGAGATGACAAAGAGTCACGGCGATTCCTGCGCGCGCTGCCCGATCTTGCAGCGCTGGTGATAGCGTGGTCATTCGGCGAAGCGCTGGGTTATCTCACCGCTCGAGGTCCGGAGACAATGGAGGCAGCTCCGGAACGTGGCCTCATCGGTTCTCAGAAAGCGTCCTGAGCCGGAGTCGCTAGACCGCAGCCCCCTCAGCGCGAAACGCCGCAACGATAGCATCTCGCGCAGCGGCCACGTCGAGTGATTCGTCGCTTCCGATGGGCGCGGGTTGCTTCAATTTGACCGCGGAGTAGAAGCGGCGCACGAGCTCTCGAAGGCCGGGGAAAGCGGATTCACGTCGCGCCGCCCGCCGCGCGAGATTCACAGCGGCTGCGGCAAGTGTCCGAGCGGAGCTCGAGAACGGGTGAACGATTTTCCCCTGGCGCGAAAGCTCCACTTCATCGAACGACACAAAGCCGTGAAACAAGTCAGCCTCGGCTGTTCGGCGGTCACCCGTCACCCGCAGTGAGCTTACGGTCGGCCGGCCGCGCGTCGAGACCTGGATCGAAAGCGATAGCGCCGCTTGAGCTCCTATCGCCTGCAGCTCACCCGGCGACGCACGGGTCACACTCCATTCCACGCCGGCCAGTCCATCTGGAACGATGCGCGAAGCGAGGGAAAGCGGGTGCGCGAGCGTATCGATCGAGAGTTTGTCGCGCGCCGCGTCGTCACCGGCGTCAGCCCCCGCGGAGCAGATTACCGAAGACACCGACGTCAGTCGTCCGAGGGACGGCATATCACGCATAACGCGGATCACACCATCCTGAAACAGATACTGATGAACCGGACAGAGGAGTCGTTCCCGCTCGGTGGCCATCGCGTATAACTCCGCCGTCTCGGCCGTAGTTTCGGCAAGCGGTTTTTCACAGAGCACATGCAGCCCGGCTACGAGCGCAGAGCGGACGATCGCCCTGTGATCCGATGGAGGCGCGCAGACATGAACAACGTCCACGAGATCCGCTGAGAGCGCCCCGCCCAGTGAGCCGGTGGATGCGGCTCCAAGCTCGTGGGCAAGATTGTAGGCGCGGGATGGATCGGTGTCGGCGACAATGGCGACAACCCCGCCGATTTTCTTGACGGCGTCCGCGTGCCATTTTCCCATGAGACCGGCCCCGACAATTGCTGCCCTCAGCGGCCGGCCGTCGTTCATTGTCCAAGGACGGTTATCGGGTTCTCCGCCCCGGCGCCGACCGCTAAAGGTGCGCGTCGAACGTGAGTGCGGCGCCCGGAAGCTGCAGCCGCATAACACGCATCGATTACCTCGAGCGCCGCCCGCCCGTCTGCTGCGCTTGCCGGTAATGGACCGCCCGAACGGAATGCGTCCAACGTTTTTTTCAGCAGATATCGAGTCGCGGCAACACGCGGATTTTTTGGATTGCGCGCGAGAACCTTCCGCGACTTACCTGTTTCGCGCCACGCGATTCCCGAGGCTCCGTACTCGAAGCGCACATGCGGGACGGTGCTGCGAAAGAGCCCGGTCGTTAACCGGGCACGTCCGCCAAACGACGCGCGGTACGAGGCATCTTGTGTATCCGCGCGAACCTCGAAGTATTGGGTATCCCCTCTCGACAGCCGGTTCTGAACGATTTGCGCAAGACGGCCGTTGGAAAATTCGAGCGCAACCAGCGTCAGACCGTCGGCTCCTCCGTCTTCACCGCCGCCGTCCACCATTGAAGCCCAGACGGCCTGTGGCTTGTCGCCGAACAACGCAAGCAAGTAATCCACGAGGTGAACGCCGGCTTCGTGCAGCGTGCGACGCTGCATCTCGCGGCGCCAACCCGACTCGCTCCCGGGCGGCAGATAAACGTTCTGCCACGCCTGAGCGAAGAACACAGGCTTATCGGTTGATGGACCGGCGTGGTCGATGATCGACCGGAAAATTGGCATCTCGCGGAATTCGTGATTCAACGCGACACGGCGCCCGGCGCGGATCGCGGCATCAATCACAAAGTCCGCCTCCTCGAGCGTCGAAACGAACGGTTTTTCGCAAATGGCGTCGACGCCGACTTCGATTGCCCTGAGACAGAGAGCCGCATGTGTGTCGGGCGGCGTCGCAATGATAAGGACATCAGGCCGTCCTTCCGCCAACATCGATTCCAGTTCGCTGAACACCGGGACCTCGAACTTCTGCCGTGCGCGCGCGCGATGCATTGGATCGTGGGCGCACGCGCCAACAACGATCGCTCCCTTGATACCGGAGAGCGCTGGGAGGTGAATCTCATAGCCGG
>JBDSVO010000112.1:0-6437 GCA_039927215.1 Gemmatimonadaceae bacterium | reverse complement strand
ACTATCCGCACCTCGGCGGAATCTGCGAGCACGTCCATTTCTTCGCGCGTGAAGCGCGCAGGCTTGGCCATCACGTTGACATCATCACGTCGAGGCTCGAGGGCGCGCAGGATGAGCCGCACGTCATTCGCCTCGGAACGAGCCAACCCGTCTATTTCAACGGCTCGCAAGCCCGGCTGACAGTCGGGCTTTCGCTTCGCAAGAAGATGCGAGACACACTCAGGCGTGGCAGGTACGATCTCGTTCACGTGCATTCTCCGCTGAGCCCTTCTCTCCCCGTGCTCGCGATAGACGAAGCGGACTGCCCGGTGGTTGGAACATTTCACACGTATTTCGAGCGCTCGTTGCTGTACGGGATTGGCCGCCAGTACCTGCAGAACAGGCTCGACAAACTCTCCGCGGCGATCGCCGTATCGCATTCGACGACGGTCGCGCTGAACCGTTATTTCGAAGCGAACTGGACGATCGTCCCGAACGGCATCGATCTCCGTCTCTTCAATCCGCACGTGCCCCCTCCCCCTGGAATCCGGCGCGACGTGCCGGTGATTCTCTTCCTCGGGCGATTCGATCCGCGGAATGGCCTAACTACGCTGATTGAATCGTTCAAGAAGGTGCGGGGCCGGCACCGCGAGGCACAACTCGTCGTCGTCGGCGATGGGCCGCTCAGGAAACACTACTATCGCGCGGCGGGCGGCGATCCGGACATCACTTTTGTCGGTTCAGTGCTCGGGTCGAGACCGAGCTACTATGCGCACAGCGCTATCTATGCGTGTCCGACGACGAAGGCCTCGTTTGGAATCACCCTTCTCGAATCGATGGCGTGTGAAACTCCCGTTGTATGCTCCGACATTCTCGGTTTCCGCGACGTGGTGAAGCACGAGCGCGAGGCTCTCATGTTTCACTGCGGTGATCGTGATGCTCTCGCTGACAGTCTCGTTCGTCTACTCGACGACGAGACACTGCGCGCGCGGCTCGGAAAGGCCGGCCGGCAGGTGGCGCAACAATACGGGTGGGCGAGCGTCACCGAAGCTGTGCTCGACGTCTACTCCGCTGTCCTTGGCCCATCGGTAACAGCATGATTCTGCCCGCCGCGCTCGGACTCTCTATGCTGGGTGGAGCCGTACACGGAGCGTTTCATCGGAACAGCTTTGTCTTTGGCCCGGTGATGGGACATCTCCCAACCGATGAGCGAAAGGTCGCGCTGACGTTCGACGACGGGCCCAATCCCGACGCGACTCCGGTGATCCTCGATACGCTCGCGGAGTATGGCGTGCACGCGACTTTTTTCATTCTCGGCCGGCACGCCGAGCGGTGGCCTGAGCTCGTTCATCGTGCGGTTCACGAAGGTCATCAGGTGGGCAACCATGGATACTTTCACCGAAAGCTGCATTTCAAGCTGCCGCGCTACGTCCGGCGCGACGTGGTACTTGGCAAGCGAGCAATCGAGAGGGCGAGCGCAGAGACGCCGCATTTCTTTCGCGCGCCGCATGGCTTCCGGAACCCCTGGGTGTCGGCGATTGCAAGGTCGCTCGGGGAGCGGACAATCGGATGGTCGCTCGGAGTCTGGGACAGTGACAGGCCCGGTGTGAAGGCAATCGTCGACCGGACAGTCGAGGGCGTCAAGCCGGGGTCGATCGTGCTGCTTCACGACGGCGACGGATACAACGCCAACGGCGATCGCATGCAGACGGCATTGGCGCTACCGAAAATCATTACACAGCTGCGCGAGCGCGGCTACGAGTTCGTGACACTGCCCGTCGCATGAATCCCAAGGTAGCGCGCGCTCTCCGCTGGTTTATAACGGCGGTGATAGTTGCGTTCCTCGTTGTTTTTGCACGAACTATCGACTGGGCAGCAGCGTGGACTTCCATCCGCCACGCGTCCATGCCCCTCCTCGCCGCTGCAGTCGTCGTCAACTTCCTGTCCATGGCGGTAAAAGCCGTTCGCTGGTGGCTGTTTCTTCGGCCGGCCGGGGCGTCTTCGCTACCGTTGGCACTTCGCGCAACCATCGCGGGCGCCGGCCTGAACAACGTCCTGGTTGCAAATGGAGGCGACGCAGCGCGAGTGGTATTTGTATCGCGCGCTACGGGAGTGCCGAGCTCGACTATTCTGGCGACGCTCGCTTTGGAGCGACTGTTCGACCCAGTGGGCTTCGTGATCCTTCTCGTCTACGGGATAATCGCATTCGAGCTTCCACAGACACTGGAGAAGTGGCGTGTCCCGGCTGAGCTTTCGCTTGTCGCGATAACGGCGCTGCTCCTGTGGTTTCTGTACAGTGCTCGTAAAGCGGCGCCGACGCAGGCGGCCAATCAAAGCGAGACTTCACTGGCGTTCTGGGGTCGCGTGCGCCGCTATTTCGCCGGATTCGCGGCAAGCGCGCGATCGCTCGCCACGGGTCCGCGATTCCTTGGAGCGCTGGTACTTTCGATGCTGTCATGGGCGGGGCAGCTCGTGACTTTTGTTCTGGCCGCCGAGGCAGCACATGTCGCGATGCCATATGCCGCGAGTCTCGCCGTGCTCCTCGCAGTGAATCTCGGGTTGCTCATTCGCGCGACGCCGGGGAACGTCGGCTTTTTCCAGTTTGTTTACGCGCTCACAGCTGAACAGTTCGGCATCCCGCGCAACGACGCCATCGCCGTCTCATTGCTCATTCAGACACTGCAGATAATTCCGCTGACTCTGATGGGAGTGGCCCTCGCGCCGGAGTTCATCTTCAAATCGCGCGCGAAGAAGGAAGCGGAGTCGATAACAGAAAACCGCGAGCCGGTCCTTCTAGGAGACAGCCCCAAGGAAAGCGAGAAACTCGGCGGGGCTTCGGGTTAAACCTGCGAACGTGCGCACCGTCCGCCCTTCCGCGTCGACGATCGCGTAAAGCGGTAGCGCAACGGTGCCGAACTGGCGCTCCTGGAATGCCTGCTGCTTCTCGTAGACCTCGCCCTCCCCGTCCGTGTAAAGGCGGCTGAGGACGAAATTGCCAAGAGCAGTTGAGACATCCGGGCGGGAAAACATCTTTGCTTCCATCCAGCGGCAGTTGGTGCAGGTGTAACCCGTGAAGTCAATGAGAACAAGCTTGCCCGTCTCCCGTGCGCGCGTCAGCGCAGTCTGGTGATCGTTCAGAATCCATTGGTATCGCAGTGATTCACGACCCGCAGCTGATGCCAGAGCCGTCCCCGTCGAATCGCTTATCTCCTCGGGTGGCAGAAAAGCTTCCAGCTCACCGAGTGACATGTCGCGGGCACCGCGAGCAATCCAGACTGCAATCGCAAGGCATGCAACTACGGCGAACGAACGAGCGACCGAGAAATGTTTCGCTGTCCTCAAGCCGACAATTGGCCGGAAAAGATAGATCGCGCCGACAAGCATCAGCGCGGCCCAGGAGAACACCATCACTTCGCGTGAGATCATGCCGGAGCGCCAGACGAGATCGGCGTTCGAGAAGAACTTTATCGCGGCTCCAAGCTCAACCAATCCAACGATGAACCGCACCTCGACCATCCACTTTCCTGGACGTGGGAGGTGATGAGTCCACCCCGGTGCCGCGGCAAGCAGAAAGAACGGGGCGCTGAACACGATGGAGAAGACCAGCATGCCAAGGAGCGGGCGGGGCCAGTCACCTCGAGCGGCGGACACGAGTAATGGACCCACAAACGGGGCCGTGCACGTAAATGAAGCGAGAGTGAATGCAAAGCCCATGAGGAGCGAGGCGGAGCTGCTTCCAGCCCGCGCGCGCGCCGACGCATCAGCATTGCCGGCGGCAGTATTGGCGAACGGAACTCTCAGCTCCCAGAGTCCCATGAGGTTGAGGGCAAACGCCACGAACGAAATTCCAATCGCGATGTTCACCCATGGGTTCGCGGCGAGACGCGCGAGGCCGGATGCTCCCACCAGCAGCGCAAGCGCGAGACCGAGCCCGGTGAACGTGACAACGATTCCACCGGCGAAGAGCAATGCATTGCGCAAAACCCAGCCGCGTCCGCGATGCGAGAGCTGACTGAAATACGCCGCGGTAACCGGAATCATCGGGAACACGCACGGCGTCAGCAGCGACAACGCTCCGGTTACAGCTGCGAGCCAAAGAAAGGAGCGCATCAGCCGCCCGCCACTCTCACGGGTGTCGTCAGCACTGTAGTTCGGGCGGGAAGGCAGAAATTCGCATTACACGCTTGATACCGCACTTTGATGTCGAGGTTCTGCGACTGTGGCTCCCGCGTCGCCGACAGCGCCACAGGAATCGCGAAACTCGGCTTCCCCTCGTATCTCTCGGTCTCGATTCCAAATTCCTTATCGAAGATCACAACTGGCTTCGGGCCGACTGCATTTCCTTCAAGGCTGAACGGCGGCGTTGGCGCGACTGAGATTGTCATCGGCGTCGGCCCGCCGGATTTCTGTGTGATCGCGTACACGTACCAGCCCGAGTCGATCGCGGCCGACAACCGAACCGTTGAAGTGGCGCCCGCCTGCAGCTGAGTGGTCGAATCTGAAACGGTCCATTTGACAGGATTATCTGCGGTCGCGGGCTTGTCCGGCCCGCAGCCCATTAGGAACCACGCGAC
Organism: Gemmatimonadaceae bacterium; assembly: GCA_039927215.1. Taxonomy (GTDB): domain Bacteria; phylum Gemmatimonadota; class Gemmatimonadetes; order Gemmatimonadales; family Gemmatimonadaceae; genus UBA4720. The sequence continues at coordinate 1,884 of JBDSVO010000112.1, read as the reverse complement.
CGATGCGCCGAGCGACAAAGCTGACTGTTTCATCGGGTCCAATATAGCCGCTTGCGACTGTTGATCGCGTGGCGCTCGAGAAGTCAGCCGACTCGAGGCTGCATTGCCGCCGCGCGTGCGGACGTTCTCGAATCAGCGGACTCGAACAGGTACCAGGCTGTTCTGACTGGTACCGTCGCCGAGCGTGTTTGAGCTGTTGCTGCCCCAACAATACGCCGTTCCGCTCGTCGTCACCCCGCACGTATGGAAGCGGCCAGCGCTCACGCTCGCGAAATCAAGTTGCCCTGCCACAAGGCTCGGCGTCGCGCTCCCCGCGGACGTGCCATTACCGAGATGGCCGCTGGAGTTTTCGCCCCAGCAATACGCCGCACCGCCGGCTGTGACGGCGCAGTTGTGACGATTTCCTACACTGAGCGATGCAAACGTAAGTCCACCCGCGACCGGTACTGGCACAAGACTCGCCACTTTCGTGCCGGTGCCCAATTCGCCGAAATCGTTGGACCCCCAACAGTACACTGCGCCCCCGGTCGCCAGGCCGCACGCGTGGAAGCCTCCCGCGCTTATCGTTGTGAACTTGAGCTGACTCGCAATCGGTACAGGGGTTAGCCGTCTGGTCGTCGTGCCGTCGCCTACCAGGCCGCTCGTATTGTCTCCCCAGCAGTAGCCGGAGCCAGCCGTCGTGAGGCCGCAGCTGAATAGACGCCCGGCGCTGATGCTTGAGAAGGTCAGCCCGCCCGATACTGGCGCTGGAACGGTAGTGGCGGCAAGCGAGCCGTTGCCGAGCCCACCGGACGTGTTGTCTCCCCAGCAGTATCCGGCGCCGGATGTCGTGACACCGCAATTGTGCGCATAACCCGCATTTACATTCGCGAACGTCAGAGCGCCGGAAACGGCTGCAGGAGTAAGGCTATTGGCTGCTGGAATCGAGCCCCAGCAGTAGACGGACCCACTCGCCGTGAGGCCACACGTGTGGGAACGACCGGCGGATATGCGGTCGAAGATCTGTGCTCCGCTGATCAGGACTGGTGAATTCCTCTGCGAAGTGGTGCCGTCCCCGAGCTGGCCACCGTTGTTTTCACCCCAGCAGTAGCTTTCACTGCCGGTAGTCAGGCCACACGCGTGAAAGTAGCCGGCACTAACCATCGCGAAGACAAGCGGATTTCTGATGCTGAAGGGGGCGCTCAATACGTTGACAAGAGAAACCGCTGTCGCGCTGAGCGTGTAGCCGCGGCCCGTATTGTCGATGCTGAGGTCGGCGAAGGTCGCAACACCGTTCACGGCCAAGGCAGTCTTTGTGCCCGACAACGTTCCACTGCCGGCATTCGTGTCGATTGCCAAAGTGATACTGTTCGTTGCAGTGACCACGGTATTGCCGACAACATCTTGAATCGCCACGCGCACTGCAGGCATCACCTCGCCAGGACCGCTCGTCGATGGCTGCTCCACGAACCCGAGTTTGTTCGCTGCGCCGACAGTCATGTCGAACGGAGCGCTGACAGTGTTGCCGAGATTTTGAGCGGACGCAACGAGCGTATAGCCGTTGCCGGGAGCCGTGATGCTCACGTTAGAGAAGGTCGCCACCCCATTGAGCGCAGGAAGAAATGTCACGCCGGACAGAGCGGCGCTCCCGGGATTTGTGCCGATCGAGAGAGCGACGTTCGCAACTGAGCCCGTGACTGTGTTTCCTCCGGCATCCTGCACAGCGACTGCGATAGCGGGGAAAATCGTGTTCGCGAGTGCGCTCGCGGGTTGTATCGTGAAGCCCAGCTTGGCGGCTGCGCCAGGGAATACGTCAAAAGCGGAGCTCGTTGCGCCGGCGAGATTGGGCGCCGTGGCTGAAAGCGTGTAACCGCTGGCCGCCTTGTCGATGCTGACGTTGCGGAA
>JBDSVO010000111.1:0-4824 GCA_039927215.1 Gemmatimonadaceae bacterium | reverse complement strand
TGAGCCTTTCACCTGGAAATTCCATGGCACAATCGGCTCTCGCGCTTGAAGCCGGCACACGCGTGCGCGTGGAGACCAAAGCGGCACCCAGCGAATGGAAGGTTGGCTACCTGACATCGATCGATTCGCTCAATATCGCGCTCGAGGATGATCCGAAGAGAGCAATGCGGAGCACGCACATCGCGCTCACGCCGCCTTACACAGCGCCGCTGGCCGCTTTACGCGGCCTGGAGGTGAGCGGCGGAACCTATCGCAAAGCTCGTCGCGGGGTCGTTGGTGCACTCGTGGGCGCCGTGCTTGGCACCGTTGCTATTGGAGCCATCGGAGCGGCGATGACCCAATGCGACTGCGACGAGTCAGGGATCGGAGTGCTCGCCGGACCAATACTCGGGCCACCGGTCGGTGGACTGTTTGGAGCGCTGGTGGGCATTGTTACTGCTCCCGAACGCTGGAAAGCCGTCGCCATACCAGGTCGGATTGTCACATCGTCAAACTCACAACGACGAATGATGATCGTTCCCCAGAGCTGCGAAGGATTTCAGATCCCGGGGCTTCAAGCGATCGGGAACGTTGAATTGGCCAGTCTCTGCTTTTCCGAAGTCATGAGGTGACGCATCGCCAGCGATCAATCAAATCTGAAACGCGAGGTTCTCCCGGAATCGAGACGTACGTGAGCGGCACGGGAAGATTCGCGCAGTCGAACCCCGGTCAGACTCTAGGCTGCTTTCTCATAGCCTTTAGAATCGCCACGTCGTCAGTGCGGTGACTTGCCAAGGAGATGTTTCGTGAACGACTCGGCGTCGATGTTCGCCCCGCACACGATGACGCCAACGCTTTTGCCGTCCAGGCGCGCGCGCAGGGGATGCATCAGGGCCGCAAGCGCAGCCGCTCCCGCAGGCTCGACCGCCAGCTTCGCCGAGCGGAAAAGCAATCGCATCGCTTCTCGGATCTGGTCGTCGCTCACGAGAACGACTTCGTCGACGAACTGGCGGTTGAGCGCGAATGAATAAGGCTCACACCTCGGCGCACCCAGCGAGTCTGCAATCGTGCGCACTGCGTCAATTGATTGAGGGGAGCCGGTTTCGAAGCTCCGGTACATCGTGTCAGCCCCTTCCGGCTCTACGACATAGACCGCGGTTTCGGGACTCATCTGCTTCACGGCGCACGCTACACCTCCCGTGAGTCCTCCTCCACCAGCAGCGACGATGACGGCGTCGAGAGACGCTCCCGCTGCGCGGACCTGATCGACGAACTCCATTCCGACTGATGCAGTTCCCAGCGCCGTTTTTGGTCCTTCGTACGGATGCACGAACGTGCGTCCCTCGGTGGACTCGATCTCCTTCACGCGCGCAAACGCATCAGTGACGTTGTCGACCAGCTCCAGCGTAACGCCGAGCTCACGGCAAAGCTGAATGCGAAAAGCATTGGCGGTCTTCGGCATCACGACTTTCGCCGTGCTTCCGAGAATGCGTGCGCAGTAGCCGAGTGAGATCGCGTGATTTCCCGCCGATACGCCTGTGACTCCGCGCGCGAGTGCCGCCTGGTCGAGGTCGAGCATCACCGACAGTGCGCCGCGCGGCTTAAAGCTCCCTGTGCGCTGAAAGAGCTCTTCCTTCAGCCACACCTGCGTCGAAGCGCCGACGGCCTCGGCAAGAGCGTCGTCGACGAGATGCCGGATGGGTGTCGTTATGACAAAATCGCCAAGCCGTGCGCGATTTGCGCGAATCTCCTCGAGCGTCGGCGCTTTCAGGTGACTTCCTTCCCTCGCTCCCACCGCCAGACGAGTCCATCGTCCGGGTCGACGACTTCGCCGATCTTGTCGAAGCCACACTTCGTGAGAACGCGCGTGGACGCGTTGGTTGTCGGCAACGTGTGAGCTCGGATAAGGCGGACTTCACTGTTCTCGGACGCGAACCTGACGAGTAGCGCGGCCGCCTCGGTAGCGTAGCCGCGTCCCTCGTAATCCGGCACGATGCCGTAGGCGATCTCGACCATTCCATGTTCGTCGGGCGGACCCTTGAATCCGGCGTTGCCAACGACTGAACGACTCTCCCGATCGACGACAGCGAAGCCGTACGTCCACGGATCTGGTCCCGAGGACGCGCGCAGTTTCTGGATCCATGCAGGCGAGACTTCATCGGAGATGATGAAATCGCGAAGCCCTTTTGCGGCTATGAATCCCGTCTTCTTCTCGAATTCGGGGACGTCGTCAATCAGGGAGAGCAGCTGCTCCGGCGTGTATGGAATCAGCTGCAGACGAATTGTTTCGATCGCCATCGCAATCAGCTGGCGAGGCGATACCGTCGGCTATACGCCGACAATATCCCCCTTCATTCCGCCCAGCGCGGTGAGAAGCTCCGTCTTCTCGGTCGCAGGGACGCCGTGCTTGTCGAGGCTCTGTGTGAGATCCTCGACCAGCGCGCTGAATTCCGCCTCGGTGATTTTCATGCCCTGGTGCGCATCGCGCATGCTCTTTCCCGTGTAGGTGCAGGGACCACCTGTCGCCTGACATACCTGATCGACGAGCATCTGCTTCAGGTGCGGGATATTGGTTTTCGCGAAGCGCGCGTTGATGCGCTTATCGGCCGCGACATTTGCAACGAAGTCATCGATGACTGCGGTGATGGCATCTTTGCCGCCCAGGCGGTCGTAGAGCGATCGCGCTGCGACGGCGGGTGTGTCTGCTACGGCTGCAGCAGCCGTGTCAGCGGGTTGCTGCTTTTCACTGCACCCCGCGAGCACGAGAGCAAACATCCCGAAGGCGGTGACGTGAAGTGAGGGAAAGCGTTGCATATCGACGTCCTCCGTGAGAGAAAGACTACGCGAATGCCGGTGCTTCCCAACTTTATCCCTCGAACGACGCGCAGGCAACGCCAGCGCGGGGAGGTCACCGCGCGTCGCGTAGCTCCCTCTACTCTGCGCTGGCAGTCACCCAGGGATCGCGCTCCATCCATTGCTCGTTCGGCGCGAACAGGAAAACCAGAGCGCCATTCGCGAGCTTCGGCAGAAGAGCCTGCGCGCGCGACGGCTCCATTGCGGGACAACCCTCGCTTCTGCCGGCTTTGTTTGGCGTCACGTAGGGAGCGCCATGCGCGACGACCTTTCGCGCCCGGGCGTTGTCGTTGAAGCCCTCGGAAACTCCCTGAAGCTTGAGGCCGATGGAGCCATAAGCCCTGCCGCCGCTCTTACCGTGGAACGCGTATGTCTCCTGCGCCAGGTACAATCCGAGCGACGTAGCATAGCTGCCGGACGCATTCGAGAAGCGCGTCGGGATTCCCTCTCTGTTTGCTGCGGAGCCGCGGCCGTGCGCGACCATGAAAGGGCCGTCTACGATCTTGAGCGATTCCATGTCGAACACGTAGCCGCGGGGTGTCGTGCTCGGCAGACCGTAATCGACAAAATAGAGCAACGGCTTCCTGACCTGGTCAGGATGCGCGGACTTGTAAGCGAAATAGCTCTTGAACGCATCGGTTAGCGCGCGCGAATGACTGAGCGGTCGGACGACGTTCTGAAACGCCCCGAGCGCAACCGTCACCGGTGAAACGCTGACGCGTGGAGCGAACGGAACGATGGGCTTCAACGTATCCGTACCGAACAGACCGCCGGTAACGATCGAGATGGCGGACGAAGCAACCGAGCCGCGCTCGCGGGCAGCAGGGATGATCTGGGTGCTGCCAAACGCGACAGCGACACCACCGATAAATGCGTTCTGAAGGTATTTTCGCTGAATCATTCCTCTCCTTGCCCGCGCCGGCGGGGACTGGTCATAAGACGCAGTTTTCAATCGGAGATGACTGGAAAAGCTCTCCGGGAGGAAACCATGTGATCAACTTCCAATCATAAGTTTAACACTCTTCACCCTCTTTGTAAACACTTACAGGGCCGAGGGTTAAGCTCGTTTTGGAGTGGTTCTTGAGCAGTTGTCAAGAGTTTTTTTGAGCCGCCACGGCGACGTTACAAGACTATTGAACCTTAGCCCTCGTAACCGACGAATAAGGGCTCCGGGCGAATCCAGTCCTCGCACAAATTCCCGGCCGGTTACTGGCCTCGCGCGAAGGCGAACCCTACGTTTGGCGTCACAAATCATCCGAGAAGAATCACGATGACTGAAGTGCGAAGCCTCTCGCGTCGGCTTGCGAATTTCGCCGTTTGCAGTGCTGTGCTCGCCGCATGCACACCAGCAGGTCCCGCTGGCGCGCCAGCTCCTGTTCCGGCGCCCGTACGCGCCGTGGTCGTGCCGCGCGTTGTCCCGCAACCTGTGTCTTTCGCGCTTGCCGGCGGCGACCCATTTACGCTTTCGAGCACGACGAGCATCGTTGTCGACGCGGGCAACGCGGATGCATTGCGCGTCGCGAACCAGCTTGCATCGCTGCTGCGGCCCGCGACGGCATTCGCGGTCCCTGTCTCCAGCACCGGCGCCGGCGGTCCCGGAGCTATCGCGCTTCGGCTTACGAGCGACGCCTCTCTCGGCAGCGAGGGATATCAGCTAAACATTTCGCGGGATTCAGTTCGCATCGCTGCCAGCGCACCGGCCGGACTGTTCTATGGCATGCAGACGCTCAGACAGATGCTGCCGCCGCAGATCGAATCCGACATGTCGCTCTCGAAGATCCCCTGGACGGTTCCGGCGGTCTCGATCTCCGATCGGCCGCGTTATGCGTGGCGCGGAGCGATGCTCGACATTGCCCGGCACTTTTTCACGGCCGACGAGATCAAGCAGTACGTCGATCTGCTCTCGCTATACAAGCTGAACGTGCTTCACCTGCACCTCGCGGACGATCAGGGATGGCGCATCGAGATCAAGTCGCGTCCAAAACTCGTCGG
>JBDSVO010000110.1:0-3313 GCA_039927215.1 Gemmatimonadaceae bacterium | reverse complement strand
TCCACTGATGACGTCGGCAAGCCGGGCGATCGGCGCTTTCGATCCCTGCGCGTCGTGCACCATGCGCACTATCTGCTGCAGCGTCGTGTCGCGCCCGACTTTCGTTGCTTCGAAGCGGAATGCGCCTGTCAGGTTGAGAGTTCCGCCAAACACCTCGTCGGCGGGACTCTTTTCCACCGGCAGACTTTCGCCCGTGAGCATCGATTCGTTCACCGACGAGCTGCCCTCACGCACAGCTCCGTCAACCGGAATCTTTTCTCCGGGCCTGACCTGGACGATGTCGCCCGGGATCACCGCATCGATCGCAATCTCCACTTCTATGCCATTACGGATGACGCGAGCAGTGCTCGGCTGAAGCTTCATCAGCTGCCGAATCGCATCCGAAGTGCGTCCTTTTGCTCTGGCTTCGAGCATTCTGCCGAGGAGTATTAGCGCGATGATCACGCTGGCCGCCTCGAAGTAGACCGGCGGCATCGGCGTCGCAGCGGCGCTGTCCATACCGGTCATCGGCGCTGAACCCGATGCAGCTGCGAAAACGCGCGGTGCGAAGGTGGCGGCGACGGAGTACACGTATGCCGCTCCGGTTCCGATGGCGATCAGCGTATTCATGTCGGCAGCGCGATGTCGCAACGCTGCCCACGCGCCTTTATAGAATTGTGCACCGCAATAGAAGACCACGGGCGTCGTCAGCAGGAGCTGAACCCAGGTCACGCCCGGGAAGTCGAGCGCGCGTATTCGGCCGTGCGACATCGCGATGATCAGGACTGGCAGCGAGAGAATCGCGGCAATCCAGAATTTCTTCCTAAGGTTTTCGTATTCCTCGCGGCGCGCGCGATCCTCGGCCCCGTCACCGCTCTCGTCTGTGACGAGCGACCCATCGCGGGAGGAATCGCGGACGTCGTACCCAAGCTCCTCGATTGCCGCCTTGATTGCTCGCGGGTCAGTCTCGCTGGGGAGGTAGTCGACGCGCACCCCCATGGTACCGAGGTTGAATGACGCGTCCTTCACGCCGCGCAGCGATTTCAGATGACGCTCGAGCGGAAGAGGCGAGCCCGAGGGTCTCGCCGAATCGTCGACGATGAACTCAGCGCGGAAGATTCCAGCGGTTCCGTAGCCGGCGTCTTCCACCGCGCGCACGAGATTGCGCACACCTGTAGTGGCGGGATCGTATTCGACTGTCGCCCGTGCGGTGGCGAGGTTCACGCCGGCTTTCTGCACGCCTGGTGACCGCGCGAGCGACTTTTCGACGCGGTTCGCGCACGCGGCGCACGTCATCCCGGTAATCGGGAGGTCAACTCTCGCGGACTCGAGTGTAGCCGCAGAACCCTTGCCCGACACGGCAGTGCGCGCCGGATTGAGCGTCGTTTGCTTCTCGTTAGTGATCATCGGGTGTTCTTGTACATCAGGTCGATCAGCTCGTCGTACATGACTGTCGCTTCGTCGTCACTCGAGCGGATCGCGGCAGATGCGCAGTGCTCGAGGTGATTGCGCATGAGCTCGCGGCCAACGCCACGCAGCGCTTCCTGTACAGATGAGATCTGCATCATGATGTCCGCGCAGTAGCGGTCGCTCTCCACCATTCTCTGGAGTCCGCGGACCTGGCCCTCGATGCGGCGGAGTCGCTTGAGGTTTCGTTCCTTTCTGTCAGCGTCGACTCCGACTGCGGACCGGTGCTGTTCCTTCTTTGTCATGCTTTAATGTAATATACCCCCTCCCCCTATAGCAAGCTACAACTGCGGGTTGAGTTGACAGATGCGGGGGTGCATCACTACCCATTGAGGTGAACCCCGCTGCTTGACGGAGACTCCTCCAGAATGACGACAAGTCCCGAAACAGAACGTCTCGATCATCCGGCCATCCGCGAGCTCGTGAACCACGCGAACGCGATGACGCTTGCCGAGCGGCTGACTCTGATCAAGGGACTAGTGCCGCTTATCGCCACTGAGATGAGCCCGCAGGAGTACGAGAGGCTGATCCTGGAGCTCCGGTTAAAGGGGGAGCGCTTTTACGAAGCCACCAGCCATCCCAACGAGGGCCGAGCGACACGGCAGGTGAAAGGGGAGCGGGACGTAGAGGGCAGATAACCCGGGCAGGTCTGAAAACAGAAACGCCGCATCCGAGACCGGATGCGGCGTCTTCGTTATTTGCTCCCTAGTCCAGACTCGAGAATGGCGTCGTGGCGGTGACCTTCCCTTCGAGGCCAACTGCCGTACGACGAGCGGACCGGTAGACTTTCCCCGCGTACCGATAGCAGTCCGGCGTGTTGGTTCCACGAACGCAGCCATTGTAGCGCTGAAGCGCCGCCGGGAGATTCCGCGAATGCTTCAGATTGTCCGCGAGGATCTGAACGCCGTGGCAGATGTTGGCGTCGATGTCGAAGAGGTCCCCGGAAGCGCAGCCCCAATTTCCCGCATGGAACGGCATCACCTGCATGAGACCTCTCGCACCGACGCTGCTCGTCGCCCTCGGTTCGAGATCCGGATTTTCGGTAAGAAGCACTCCCACGAGCAGCGTCGCACCGATATTCGCGCGCCTGCCCTCCCTCACCAGCGCTGCGGCGACACGGTTCGCGCGTGTGGCGTCTGGAGTGCGCTGTCGCAGGAGAGCGGCAATCCTTGCCTCTTCACTTCCTGAGGGTAGCGCTGCGCCGGTGGCCGCACTCGACGCCACTTTTCGATCCCCGGCGTCGCCGAGGATCAGGTCGAGTATCTCGGTGATGGTGGGACGCCTGGCAACAACCACGGCCGGAGACAATCGCAATTCCGCCGCTTGAGCAGCCGAAGTTACGGCCGCCGGCCTAATTGCTTTTGCCTCATGTCCAACAACCATTCCGACGGCAACAGCGCTCAGCGCCCCCGTAACCGCAATCGATCTAAGCTGCATTCCCATCCACTACCCAGAAATCCCCGTTATGTGCCTGCACTGTAGTTCGTCCCAGTGTGCAGTTAGTCCGCAGTCCGAAGTTAGTCCGCAGTCCGAAGTTAGTCCGCAGTCCGCGATAAGTCGTCAATCATTCTAACTGGTCGTTCCGATCTTCCGCGACCCTTCCAGCGCAGCAAGCCGATATCCGCGGAGGCTCGCCTGCTCCGCTCCGTCGAGCAGCTTGCGTGAATTTGATCGCATTCGAGAGAAGATTCAGGAGAATCTGCTCCAGCCGAGTCTGATCGCCGTCCCAAATATCGGCGCCTGTACTCCCGGCTCGACGATTCGGAGTCGCCGTTACTTGAGAGGCTGCGACACCGCCAAATTCACCCAGATGCGCGTTGCAGGACACGAGCCGCGAGGGCAGTTCCGGGCCACGTATTTGGCTTCC
>JBDSVO010000109.1:0-3073 GCA_039927215.1 Gemmatimonadaceae bacterium | reverse complement strand
CGAATCACGTCCTTCATCATGTCCACCATGATCCAGGACTCCTCCGGTGACAGCACCTGCGTCCGTACGGGTGTCTGCTGCCAGAGGACTTCCTGACGAGCGTTCTCCACGCGAAGAATCGCATTCGGTGTAGCACGAATTCCCTGATTCGCAAAAACCGAATACGCGGAGATGAGCTCCAGCGGATACACGTCTGCCGCGCCAAGGTGGATTGACGGATACGGTGGAATGGGCGTCGTCAACCCGAAGTTGCGCGCCTCGTTGATGACTGTCTGCTCGCCGAGCTCCATTCCGACGCGGATCGCAACGATGTTCCGTGATTCATAGAGCCCGCGCCGCATCGGAATCAGGCCTTCGAACCGACCGTCGAAATTCCGCGGTGTCCAGTCCTTGCCGCCTCCGCCGCCGAGCGGGATGACAATCGGAGAGTCGTTGACGATGTACGACGGGGGACGACCGTTCTGCACCGCGGTGGCGTAAACGATGGGCTTGAATGCCGAGCCCGGCTGTCGCAGCGCCTGCGTTGCGCGATTGAACTTCGAGTCGTAGAAATCGCGTCCGCCAACCATCGCGCGGATTGTGCCGTTCCGGGGATCGAGCGCGACGAACGCGCCCTGGAGGTACGACGAATTTGCCCCGGGCTCACTGCCGGCCAGACTGCGCGCGACGTAGTGCTCGTAACTTTCGTGGCTGTACTTTCCGTATCGGCCCGCCTCTATGAGACGAAGCTGTCTCTCCAGCGCGCGCTCGGCAGCAGATTGCAAATCCAGATCGAGGGTCGTGAACACCTTGAGGCCCTGCTCGTAAAGCTGCTTGCCGAACTGATCGTCGAGCTGCTGGCGGATCCACTCCACGAAATACGGGGCAACGTCGCCGGATTCTTCCTTGTTTGCGAGGCGAAGCGGGTACGCGCGCGCTACGCTCTCATCGGCGGGGCTGATTGCGCCATTCTCCCGCATCAGGCCGAGCACCGTGTTGCGACGCTGCACCGCACGGTCGGGATGTTTCCGGGGATTGTAGCGCTCGGGCGCTTTGGGAAGCGCGGCGAGCGTGGCTGCTTCAGCCAGGTTTAGATCGCGAACCGACTTTCCGAAGTACCGTTGCGACGCCACTTCCACGCCAAACGCGCCGTTGCCGAGTGAGATCTGGTTGAGGTAAAGCTCGAGAATCTTTTTCTTGTCGTACTTCGCCTCGATCGCCCGCGCGACCTTCGCTTCACGGATTTTCCGGACGAGCGTCTTTTCGCGGGTCAGCCTCTCCGGGAAAACGTTTCGAGCGAGCTGCATGGTGATCGTCGAAAAGCCTTCATCCCATGCGCGAGCGAGAACGTCGCGGGCCAGAGCTCCGAACACGCGAATCCAGTCGACACCGGCATGTGAGTAGAACCGCTTGTCTTCGGTGATGACGAAAGCCTGCTGCACGGTCTGTGGGATCTCATCAATCTTGACGAGCGTCCGACGCTCCAGGCCCAGCTCGGCGATGAATCGCCCGTCCACAGCGTAGAGCTTCGAAGTCTGGCGCGGAGTGTAATCGTCGAGCGCTTCCACCGGGGGACACTGATTGCCGCGGCAGATGAGGGCCCACGATCCGAAGGCCAGGCCGAGTAGCGATGCAGTTATGAACGTGAAGAGCAGCAGCAGTCCGCGCACAACCAGTGGGTGCCGGCGGCGGAACGAGTCTTTACGCTTTGCCATCGGGAGAGAAAGGTAATCCGGGTACCGTGACACCGCCTCACGGCGACTCTATTTTGCGACATGACTCACCCGGTCACGTTACTCGACGAGCTGAGCTGGCGCGGACTTGTGCACCAGCATTCAGATGGACTTGCTGCCGCTCTCGCAAAAGGGCCTTTATCGGCCTATTGCGGCTTCGATCCGAGCGCGTCGAGCATGCACGTCGGCAACCTCATTCCGGTCATGGGGCTGATGCATCTTCAGCGCGGAGGTCATCGTCCGTTCATCGTCGTGGGAGGTGGTACCGGCCTCATTGGCGATCCGAGTGGCAAGACTGCAGAGCGACAACTTCACACGATGGAGACTGTCGAGGCGAACACGCGCGCGGTACGCAAACAGCTGGAGCATTTTCTCGATTTTTCCGGCGCAAACGCAGCGCAAGTACGAAATAACGCCGACTGGCTGGTGCCGTTGGCGGCCGTCGATTTCATGCGTGACGTCGGCAAGCACTTCACGATCAACTACATGCTTGCCAAGGAATCGGTGCAGGCGCGGATGGAGGCGGGAATCTCCTACACGGAGTTCTCGTACATGCTGCTCCAGGCATACGACTTCCGGGAGCTTTTCCGCCGCGACGGAGTGACACTTCAGGTCGGCGGCAGCGATCAGTGGGGGAACATCACCGCGGGAATGGAGCTCATTCGGCGCACCGAGGGTGGCGACGCGCACGCGCTGACTTTCCCGCTGGTCATGAATGCGAGCGGAACGAAATTCGGAAAAACCGAATCGGGAAATGTCTGGCTCGACCCGGAGCGAACGTCACCGTACCAGTTCTACCAGTTCTGGATCAACGTCGATGATCGCGATGTCGGGCGATACCTGCGCTATTTCACACTGCTCTCACGAGACGAGATCGAATCCCTCGAGCGCGCGGTGGAGGAGCGTCCGGAGTCGAGGGCGGCGCAGCAAGCATTGGCGCGCGACGTGACCGCCCGGGTGCACGGAGCGGAGCTGGCGCGCGTAGCGGAGGACGTCTCGCGTCTGCTCTTCGGGAAAGGCGATCCCGCATCGCTCTCGTTTGAAGCTCTCGACGCACTGAGCCGGGAAGTTCCGTTTGCGGAAACCAAGGATACGCCTAGCGTTGTTGACGCGCTGGTGGAGCTCAAGCTCGCTACGTCAAAGAGCGCGGCGCGGCGGCTAGTCGAACAAGGCGGCGTCGCGGTCAACGGCCGTCGAATCGCGAGCGCAACGGATTCGCTCGGCGAACCGCTTGTCGGGAGTTACTACCTTTTGAAGAAGGGCGGGCGGGACTTCGGGCTTCTACGAGTTCGTTGATGGTCCTGCGCGCACCATTCTTAAATCCTCGCTCGGCAAGATCTGCTCGCTGGACACCGAGACAC
>JBDSVO010000108.1:0-3533 GCA_039927215.1 Gemmatimonadaceae bacterium | reverse complement strand
CAGCGGGCGCTGGTCCATCCATGGGAAGCTCGCCAAGCCCTTTCGCGCCGAATGGTCCGCCGGGATACGGATTCTCGAGCATCACGACGTCGAGCTCGGGCATGTCGAGTGTAGTCGGGATCGTGTAATTCGTGAGCTGGGCGTTGGCCATCGCGCCGTCGCGCATCACAACCCGCTCGAGCAGCGCGTACCCGAGTCCCTGCGCGGTGCCGCCTTCGATCTGCCCGCGAGCGAGCGCGGGATGAATCGGACGCCCGAACTCCTGCACTGCCGTGAGCTTGACGGGGCGAGCCTCGTAAGTGTCGCGATCGAGCTCCAGCTCGACGACATCGCATCCCCACCCGTAGGTCGCGTATGCGTCGCCTCGATATGTCGCGTCGTCCCACTTGATCCAGTCGGGCGGAGTGTACATCCGCTCCACCGACATCTCCCCGTAATGCGCGTAATACTCGGCAGGCGTGGTCCCGGCGAGCTTCTCTTTCATCTCCAACGCGCATTCCTCGAGAATCTTCCCGACAACCATGCATGTGCGCGATGCGACCGTCGGCCCGCTGTCGGCAACGAGCGACGTATCGGGTTGCATGACCTCGACCAGCTCGTAGGGAACGCCGAGTGCGTCCGATACGATCTGCGCGTGCATCGTGCGCGTGCCCTGGCCGATCTCCGTGCTGCCAACGGCAATGCGAACGCCGGTGCGGGTCACATCGAGCCTGGCTCTCGACTTGAGGTGAAGCTCGCCGCTCCCGGTGAATCCCGCACCGTGATAAAAGAGCGAAAGTCCGATGGCGCGATTCGTTCCGCGGAAGTCCTCGCGCTTCCGCGTGAAATCGGTGCGCTTCACGGCTTCGTCGAGAACCATCAGCGCGCTGCAATCCTCGCGCATCGTCTGGCCAGTGGCGGTGGTGTCGCCCGGCTGGAGCGCGTTCCTTCGCCGGAGTGCCACGGGATCCATCCCGAGCGCTTCAGCGATTCGCTCCATTTGTACTTCGACAGCAAACTCCGTCTGCGGCGCGCCAAATCCGCGGAACGCGCCGTTCGGTGGAGTGTTGGTCATCACAGTTCGGCCGAAAATTCTTACGTTGTCACAGCGGTACGGGCCCGCGGCGTGAATGCATCCGCGCGAGAGAACAACGGGGCTCAGCGTGACGTACGCGCCGCCGTCCATGAGTACGTCGATATCCATCGCCACGATTCGACCATCATTCATTACGCCGGTGCGGTGACGAACGATGGACGGATGGCGCTTCGTCGTAGCTATCATGTCCTCGACACGATCGTAGATGAGCTTCACCGGACGCCCCGACTTGAGCGTGAGCAGCACTGCGTGTCCGGCGATCATCGACGGATACTCCTCCTTGCCGCCGAACCCACCGCCGGTCTCGGTCTGAATCACGCGGACGTTCGGATGCGCCGAGCCGAGCAGACAACGCAGGGCCTTGATGACGTAGAAGGGGCATTGCACCGAGCCGTAAATCGCGACGCCGCCATCCCCCTCCGGCACTGCAATCACCGCGTTGGGCTCGATGTAAACGTGCTCCTGGTGCCCGGTGCGGTACGTGCCTTCGACGATGAGGTCGGCACCCGCGAGCCCGGTCGCAACGTCTCCCTTCAGGATGTCGATTTCCTTGAAGACGGTGTCGGCTTTCTCCGGATCGAAGAGTGGTTCCTCTTCGTCGTACTCGATCACGACATTCGCGGCGAGGATCTTCTCCCGATCCTCGTGAGCGAGAAGGACAATGGGCTCCGCCATGTGCCGGACTTCCTGCTCGACGAGGAAGGGCTGGTCCTTCTCGATGAGATCGGCTGCATTCACGGCGGGGACGTCGCGGTAGTCGACGATCGTGAAGCCCGTGGTGTCGAAGTCGAAGCGAATCGAGCGAACGCGCCCGCGCGCGATTGTGGAGCGCACGGTGCGGCCGTGCAGCATGCCCGGGAAGACGAGGTCGTCCGCGTACTTCGCGGCGCCCGTCGCCTTTCCGATACCATCCTTTCGTGCGACGCTCTTACCTACTGCCGTCATTTCGGGATAATGCTGGTTGTGCTTCATCCCAGCAAGGCGGTAACGAAAACAGCGGAACTGAGAACGACACGCGACCCGCTAATCGCTGACCGCCAAGCGCTGCGCGCTAAAGCACGAGAGCCCCGCGTCGCTCGCGTCACCCTGCCATACTTGACATGTGCAGCACATGCATTACATGTTAGTCACATGTCCAAGATGATCCAGATCCGCCACGTGCCCGACTCACTTCACCGCCAGCTCCGCCTCCGTGCTGCCCGCGCGGGAATGAGCCTCTCAGACTACCTGCAGCAGGAGCTGGAGCGTACCGTCGAGCGCCTGAGCGTCGATGAGCTGCGAGAGAGACTCGCTTCCCTCGAGCCGGTTATTCCCCGTGAATCACCTGCGCGCGCGATACGGAGGGAGCGCGACGCCAGGTGATCGTTGCCGACGCGTCGGTCATCCTCGAGCTTCTTCTCCGCACGCCGGCAGGCCGTCGTGCCGAGTCACGGCTTCTCGACGAGGACGAGAGCCTGCACGCCCCCGCGCTTCTGGACGTCGAGATCGCCCAGGCTCTGCGGAGATATGAGGTGCGCGGGGAAATCTCCCCGGAGCGAGGTAGACTTGCCCTCGATCTGCTGGCCCGGTTGCCGGTCCAACGGTACTCTCACGAGCCCTTGCTCCCCCGCATCTGGGCGCTGCGCCGAAATCTCACTGCTTACGATGCTGCCTACATCGCCCTCGCCGAGGGGCTCGAGGCAACGCTGGTTACGCGCGATGCGCGCATGGCATCGGCGCCACTTCATCAGGCGACAGTCGAGCTTCTCTGAGCAGGAATTGTGGCCACCTGTTGTTAGCGCGAAGCGCTTGGCGGTCAGCGATTAGCGGGTCGCGGGTTGTTCTTAGTTTCGCTCTGGCCAGGAAAGATTATCGCCAGCACGGGATCGGAGGTGAACATGCACCTCGCACTATGGCCACAGGCCGGAACGACCAAAGTCGTGTGCTTCGCTCCGAATTTCTCGTTGACGTACTTCCCGAAGGCGAGACCCCGCGCCAGCCGTGTGGGACCCTGCGCCATCGCTGGACACGAGCTGTCGAATCCGTACAACGGCAGGATGTCGAGCTCGCCGACCAGGTAAGTCGTCGGCCGCGCGGCGAGCTGTCTCCTCAATTGCTCGATCGACTGCTTCGCGGTGTAGCCCGTGCGGCTCTTCAGTCCGTACGGCCAGGTGTCGTATGTCGTGCAGTCCTCCGAGTCCCCGTAGCGCCCGAACGGCGGGCCCGGGTTCGCGGACGGCGGCGCAATGTACCCGGGCGGCAGCGCCGCGACGTTCTGCGGAAACGCGCTCGCCCTCGGCCGCAGGCTGTCGAGGTACGCGTACGAGGACGGATTCGCTACAACGTAGGTGATCGGAACTCCGAGGCGGTCGTGTATCTGATTCGCCATCTCGTAACGGTTCACGAACTGGCCGCCGGCCGAGTGACCGGCGATGATGATGGTGCGCAGATTCGGAAAGTTCTGCTTCCGGGCAAGCTT
>JBDSVO010000107.1:0-28815 GCA_039927215.1 Gemmatimonadaceae bacterium | reverse complement strand
CTCCCAATCAACCGCTCAGGCTCACGAGCAGAATTGACACGACATCGGTGCTTGGCTGGATCGCACAGCTCCGCGCCGATCAGGGCGTTGCCAATCGCGCCGCTCTACGTTCGGCCGAACTGGTGTCGCAGGCGCGGCATGCAGCCGTCAGCGTCGCACGCGCCGATCTGTTTCCGACGATTGGCGTTCAGGGCATCGTTGGCGCCCAGGCGTTTCCCCTATCCGGCTTTCCGACAACACGGGGACGAATCGACGAGATACCGTGCGCCGACGGCTCGACTACGCGAGTTTGCACACGCCAGAACGGCGGTTGGTTCGGCGACAAATCATTCGGAGTGACCATCGGGATTCCGATTTTCGATGGATTCCGGGCAAAGGGCGCAATCGACCTCGCGTCTGCGCAGGCAAGACTTGCTGACCTCCAGCTCGCGCAAACTCGCGAGCGCGTTGAGAGCGAGACGGCCGCAGCGCGCGCTGTGCTCGACCGGGCCGAAGCACTCTTCGCCGCGCGCGGACAAAACGCGGCCGAGGCTGCCGAGGCGTATCGTCTCGCGAGCCTTCGGCAATCGCGCGGTCTGGCAACGCAGCTCGAGGTCTCCGACGCGCAGCTTGCCCTGACTCTGGCGCGAACCAACGAAGCGCGTGCCGTATACGATCTTTATCTTGCAGCCGCAGGATATGCGCGGGCCATTGGCAGGCCGCCACAGCTGTTCGATCTTCCAGCTACAACAACTCGTACGTCACTTCCACCTTCGGTGAAGCGTGCTCCGTAAGAATCAGCTGTTGGTCTGCGCCCTATTCTCGTCGGCCATGCTATTTTCCGGATGCTCAGGCTCTGATGCAGACGAAGCATCGGCACGCCCTGCCGGCGCAGCCGGTGCAAAGGGTGGTCGAGGCGGGCAAGTGCTGACGCTCTCCGAGAGCGACATCACGGTCGCGCGGCGGGCGAGCATGGTTGACGGCGTCGCCATCACCGGTACGCTGCGTCCCATCGAGACCGTCGACGTTCGCGCGAGACTCGAGGGAGTGCTGCAAGGCGTATACGTGAGGGAAGGCGACTTCGTGCGCACAGGACAGCTGCTGGCGCGCTTTGAATCGAGTGGCCAGGAGAGCGATCTACAAAGCGCGGCTGCCGAACGGGCATCTGCACAGGGAGAGCTCGCGACCGCAGAGTGGCGTCTCGCGCAATCGGAGCAGCTTTTCAAGCAGGGCGCGATAGCGGAGGAGGAGCTGCGGAGCTCGAGAGCAGCGGTCGGGGCTTCGAGAGCAAAGCTCGCCGCAGCGAACTCGCGGGTACGGTCGAGCTCGCTGAATACGCGCGACACTCGTGTGTTGGCTCCCACGTCCGGCACGGTCGAAAAGAGATACGTCGAGAGCGGCGAGCATCTTGGCAGCGGCGGACAGCTCTTCACTGTCGTTCGCAACGATATCCTCGAGCTTGCGGCGGCGGTCCCGGAGAAACAGGCAAACAGCGTCGCCCGCGGACAGGCAGTACAATTTTCGGCGAATGGTCAATCGTTCGAGGGACGCGTCGCCCGATTGAGTCCTACGGTCGATCCCGCATCGCGATCCGTAACTGTGTATGTCCAGGTTCCGAATCCTACGGGCGCTCTCAAGGGTGGCACGTTTGCGACGGGAACGGTTCTTACGCGTACGATCAGCAACGCGCTCGTTGTGCCTATGTCGGCCCTGCGCCAAACGCCCAAAGGCGGGCAAATTATCTATAAGATCGTGAAGGGAAGCGTCGATACAGCGACTGTTAGTGTTGGCATCGTGAACGATCGCACTGGAATTGCTGAAGCTTTGTCAGGGGTGGCCGATGGCGACAGCATCGTCTCGGGAAACGTCGGTAGTCTTGGCGCGGGAATGAAAATTCAGATCGTCGGCGCCGGCGGACGCAGTCAGGGAACGCGTCCCTCGGCGCCCGGAGCGGGCGCGGCACCGCGCAGTCCGTAGCGAGGAGAAGCAATGTTTCTCTCGAACGTCTCGATCAAGCGGCCGGTATTCGCGACCATGATGATGGTTGCGCTCGTTGTGCTTGGCATCGTCGCCTTCAAGCGCCTGGCGATCGACGAGTACCCTGACATCACCTACCCGATCGTCATTGCGCAGACCACGTACCCGGGTGCCTCCCCGGAAGTGATGGAGCGAGACGTGTCGCGCCCCATCGAGGAAGCGCTGAACACGGTGCAGGGTCTGAAGGAAATTGGATCTACCTCCCTGAACGGCATCTCGATCGTACGACTGACATTCAATCTCGACGTCGACGTTCTCGCGGCGCAGCAGGATGTACAGGCAAAGGTTGCGCGTATCCGCCGCACGTTACCGCCAGAGATTGAAGAGCCGGTAATCAACCATTTCGATCCCAACGATCGTCCGATCATTTCGGTCGCAATGCAGAGTGGTGACCGGCCCATTCGGGAGCTGACGAGCCTTGCGGAGGAGGTCGTCTCGCCGCGGCTGCAGGCAATTCCGGGCGTCGGTGGAATCAACGTAGCGGGCGGTGAGACGCGGCAGATCAGAATCGAGCTCAACCCTGACGCGATGCGTTCATATGGTATTGGACCACCTCAGGTGATCGCTGCTCTGCAGCGAGAGAACCAGGAAGTACCGGCGGGGCGGATTCAGCAGGGGCCGACCGAGAGTCTCATTCGAGTTACAGGCCGCGTCGTGAACCCCGTGACGTTTGCCAGCATAGCGGTAGCGATCCGCGGCGGTGTTCCGATTCGGCTTGGAGACGTCGCGAAGGTTGTGGATGGTGCGGCGGACAAGCGGACTGCAGCCATGCTCGACAGCACGTCCGCGCTCGCGATCGACGTTCTCAAGATTTCGGGCTCGAACACAGTCGCTGTTGCCGATTCAGTGCGTGCTGCTGCGACTGAGCTGCAGCGCCGGCTTCCCGCTGACGTTCAGCTCCGCGTCATCCGCGATGATTCACGCCGAATCCGCGAGTCTCTCGCCGACGTCGAGCTCAACATCATACTCGGCGCGGTTCTGACAATCGCAATCATCTACCTGTTCCTGAACTCGTGGCGCTCCACGATCATCACCGGGTTGACGCTGCCGATCAGCATCATCTCCGCATTCTTCATTATGTGGGTGTTCAATTTCACGGTGAACACCATGACGCTGCTCGCGCTGTCGCTGGCGATCGGACTCCTCATCGACGACGCGATCGTCGTGCGCGAGAACATCGTTCGGCACGTGCACATGGGTAAGAATCACGTGAAAGCGGCGATAGAAGGAACCGACGAGATCGGACTCGCTGTGGTATCGACGTCGCTCGCGGTAGTCGCGGTGTTCGTTCCCGTTGCCTTCATGGGCGGGATGATCGGCAAGATTTTCTTTCAGTTCGGCGTGACAGTGACGTTCGCCGTTCTGGTGTCGCTGTTGGTGTCGTTTACGCTGGACCCGATGCTGTCCAGTGTGTGGCCCGACCCTGCTGGCGAGCGCGCCCATACTGGCCAAAAGGAGAAGGCACGCAATCCGATTCGCCGGGTTGGACTCGCGTTCGATGGCTGGTTTGAGAGAGTAGCGAACAAATACCCGCCGCTCCTGCAGTGGGCACTCGGTCACCGCTTGATTGTCATGGCCGGTGCAGCTGGATCGATCGTCATTGCGGGGCTCATCTACCCTCACCTGGGCTTCACCTGGCTGCCCGATGTCGATGGCGGTGAGTTCAACGTTCAGGTGAGGACGCCGCCGGGCTCGAGTCTGTCCTATACAGTGGCGAAGGCTCAGGAGGTTAGTGCGTTCCTCAGGTCACAACCCGAGACCGAGTTCACTTACACGACAGTCGGTGGCGGCTTCCGAGGCACACCGAACAACGGCAGCATCTACGTTCGACTGAAGGACAAGGGCGACCGCGATAAGTCGCAGGAAGAGATCCAGGCGGCGTTGCGAGCGAAGTTGGCGAAGATGGCAGGCGTGCGTCCCGTCATCACGGGGACACCGTCGATTTTCGGCGGATTCCGCCAGCCTATCATCATCAACGTGCAGGGGCCGGAAGAGACGCGCCTCAAGGTTGCTGCGGCTCAGGTTCTGGGTTTGATCAGAGAGACTCCTGGCGCGGCAGAGCCAAACTCCAGCGATGAAGGGCAGATTCCCCAGCTCGACGTGAACGTTGATCGCCAACAGGCATGGGCTGCGGGACTTAGCATCAGCAGCATTGGCGGAACCTTGCAGCCGCTATTCGCTGGGCAGCGCGCGACGCGCTGGGAGGATCCGCAGGGATTCTCGCACGATGTCGTTGTCGTGTACCCTGATTCTTTGCGCAAGACAGCAGCGGATGTTGCGAACATCGCGATTCCGGCCGCCACAATTGACCCGGCCACGGGACAGCCGCCCATGATTCCGCTTTCCCAGGTTGCGGACGTGAAGACCAGCCTGGCTCCGCAGCAGATCGACCGCCGGAATCTCGAGCGGCAGATCTCGATCTCCGCCGGCGTGATGCCCGGATTCGCAATGGGTAACGTTGCTGAAGCGGTTCGCACGGGTATCGACTCGCTCGGACTTCCGGTTGGCTATCACGCGCAATTCACAGGCGATGTACAAAACCTGAACGAAACGAAGGGTTACGTGCTCGCGGCTCTCGGACTTGCCGTCGTCTTCATATATCTCATTCTCGCATCGCTGTTCGGATCGTTCTTTCAACCGCTCGCCATTATGCTGGCGCTGCCGCTGAGCTTCATCGGTGTTGCGCTGGCTCTGCTTGTAACGAAGGGAAACATCAATGTGATGACGATGATTGGAATCATCATGCTGATGGGTCTCGTGACGAAGAACGGCATTCTTTTGATCGATTTTGCGAACCAGCAGCGCGAGAAGGGTCATTCGCGCGACGAGGCTCTCCTGATTGCGGGGCGAATCAGGCTTCGTCCAATCATCATGACGACGACAGCGATGATCTTCGGCATGATGCCTCTCGCCCTGGCGCTTGGCGCGGGTGCTGAGCAACGCGCTCCAATGGCGAGGGCCGTCATTGGAGGGTTGATCACGTCGACGCTGCTGACGCTGCTTGTGGTGCCCGTAATGTCGACGCTGCTCGACGACGGCGTGAACCTCATCAGGACACGAGTCCCCGACGCGTTGCGGGGGCTGCGGCGTAAAGGGGTCGTGCCATCACGCGGCCAGGTGCGGCAGCCGAGGCCGACGGGTGAGCCGGGCATAGCGGCGCTCGAGCGCGTTGATAAGATCGCCCTCGACGCTCGGTAGCTGGCGGCATCACATGGCGTATAGTTTGAACGCCGTATATTCAGGTTTTCCACCTAGCCAGAATTGCCTTTGCCGGACGCACTGGAACAACTGAAGGCCGCTCTCAAGGATCGGTACGACGTCGAGCGCGAGCTGGGCCAGGGAGGCATGGCGACTGTTTATCTCGCCCGTGACGTCAAGCACGGTCGCAAGGTTGCGATCAAGGTGCTACACGAAGATCTGGCCATCGCGCTCGGTGCGGATCGGTTTCGCCGCGAGATAGAGTTCGCGACCAGCCTGAGCCACCCCCATATCCTCCAGCTGCTCGAGTCGGGTGAGGCCAATGGCCTGTTGTATTACGTCATGCCTTACGTCGAAGGCGAGTCACTGCGGCAGAGAATCGACCGTGACAAGATGCTCCCGATCGAGGAAGCGCTCGGGATCGCAGCTGAAGTAGCTACCGCGCTCGATTTCGCCCACCGGAAAAACATCATTCACCGGGACATTAAGCCGGAGAACATTCTTCTGCAGGAAGGGCACGCATTCGTCGCGGACTTCGGAATCGCGCGGGCGGTGAACAGCATGAACCAGGCAGCGCTGACTCAGACCGGCGTCTCGCTAGGCACTCCGACCTACATGAGCCCGGAGCAGGTATTCGCCGAAAAGGATATCGACGGGCGAACCGACGAGTACAGCCTCGCCTGCGTTCTTTACGAGATGCTCACCGGGGGCCCGCCGTTTAGCGGGCCGAACGCGCAGGCAATCATGGCGCGCCACTCGATGGGCGCGGTTCCATCGATGCAGATCGTGCGCAACAACATCCCGGACGAAGTCGAAGATCTGGTGCAGCGCGCTCTTGCGAAGTCCCCGGCGGACAGGTTTCCGACGCTGGCCGATTTCGCGACGGAGCTCGAGGAGTGCATACTTGACCGTAACACTGCCACTCGCAGAATCGACAGGCGCACCGGGGCGCGACCGGTTCCGGAGCCTGAGCCCTCAAGCAAGCCATCGAACCGGAAATACGTCATCGCGGCGGCGGCAGCCGCGGTCATACTGATCGTCAGCCTCGTAGCGTGGCAACTCTTATGACGAGATGTTGATTCGCAACGACTGAGGCGCGTCGCTTGCTCGGGTCTTTCGTGATGTCTAGTTTGATAGGCTTGCACCCCCTCCGATTCCCCTGATGGCCGACTACAAGCTCGCGACAGTTCCCCGCAACGGGGAGCGCATATCGTACGCCGACGGCAAGCTCTCCGTGCCGGGCAACCCGATCATTCCATTCGTCGAAGGCGATGGGACCGGCCCCGACATCTGGCGGGCGTCCGTCCGTGTGTTTGATGCGGCCGTTGAGAAAGCCTACGGCGGCGAAAAGAAAATCGCCTGGATGGAAGTTTACGCCGGGGAAAAATCGTTCAAACAGTTCGATCACTGGCTGCCGAACGAAACCGTGGACGCCCTTCAGGAATTCCGCGTGTCCATCAAGGGGCCGCTGACAACTCCTGTCGGCACGGGCATCCGCTCTCTCAACGTCACGCTCCGCAGAGTGCTCGATCTTTACGCGTGCATTCGCCCGGTGAGGTATTTCGAGGGTGTCGGGGCTCCAATGAAGGAGCCGGAAAAAGTCGACATCGTGATCTTTCGCGAGAATACGGAGGATGTGTACGCCGGAATCGAATGGCGCGCCGACTCTCCCGAAGCCGCGAAGCTGAGGGCCTTTCTCAAGACCGAATTCGGCAGCGATATCCGCGAGAAGTCCGCGATTGGAATCAAGCCAATGTCAGAATTCGGCTCGAAGCGGCTGGTGGAGATGGCAATCAGGCACGCGATCGCCAAGTGCCGCGAGTCGGTGACGCTCGTGCACAAGGGCAACATCATGAAGTTCACCGAGGGCGCGTTCCGCGACTGGGGCTACGAGCTCGCGAAGGAAAAATTTCCGGATGTCGTTGTCGCTGAATCGGATGCTGGAAAGAGCGGCCGCGAAACCCGCGCCGATGCGGTGATTATCAAAGACCGCATCGCCGACTCGATGTTCCAGCAGCTTCTGCTGCGCCCGTCGGAGTACGCCGTAATCGCGACGCCGAATCTTAACGGCGATTACCTCTCCGACGCTGCGGCTGCCCAGGTAGGCGGTCTCGGAATAGCTCCCGGAGGCAACGTCGGCGACGGCATGGCCGTGTTCGAAGCCACGCACGGAACCGCTCCGAAGTACGCGAACCTCGACAAGATCAATCCGGGTAGCGTGATACTCTCGGGAGCGATGATGCTCGAGTATCTCGGATGGGGTGAAGCCGCGACGCTGGTGACACGCGGAGTCGAGAACGCGATCAAGGCGAAGCGCGTCACATACGATCTCGCGCGGCAGATGCCGGGCGCGACCGAAGTCTCGACTTCGGCATTCGGCGACGCAGTGATAGCCGGCATGCGCCAATAGTGGCGCTCGAGATTCAGCTCAGCCCCGCTCGGGTCGCGGATTTCGCGACCGGGTTGCTCGCCGTTGCGATGGACGAGAATCCAGGTGCGGCAACGCTCGAGGATCTGGACCGCGCGCTCGGCGGCGAGCTGCAGCGCTCCATCTCTGCGCGCGAGTTCCGTGGAGCACGCGACGAAATGCTACAGTTCACCGGCACAAACAACGGACCGCGCCGCGTGGTTCTCATCGGCATGGGAAAGACGAGCGACCGAGCGAGCTCGCTTCGCCGAGCCGCAGCCGTTGCCGCACGACAAGCCGGCAAGCTCGGTTCGGGTGATCTGGCCTTCCACAGCGGCGTTCTCGGCGAGAGAGAAATAGAAGCGGTCACCGCCGGGCTGCTTGCGGGATCGTGGGAATACAAGGATCTGAAGAGCGCTCCACCGGAGAATGAGCGGCGCGCACCGCTCGCGCGGGCTACGATACTCGCCGACGACAGCTCGCAGAACCGCGCGGCCATGGCGTCGGGGCAGGCAATCGGCGAGGGCCACTCGCTGGCTCGCACGCTTGCCATGATGCCCGGGAACGTGTGCACTCCCCAGTTTCTCGCAGACACTGCGAAGCAGATCGCCGATCGGCACGGGATGAAGCTTACGGTGCTTGGGCGAGCCGAGATGACGACCGAAGGAATGGGCTCTTTTCTCTGCGTCGCTCAGGGAACGCCGCAGGATCCGAAGCTCATCGTGCTCGAGTATTCCGGCGGAAAAGCAGAGGAGAAACCTGTCACACTCGTCGGGAAGGGGCTTTGCTTCGATAGCGGCGGAATTTCCATCAAGCCCGCCCAGTCGATGGAAGATATGAAGTTCGACATGTGCGGTGCCGCGGGCGTGCTCGGCTCACTGGATGCCATCGGCAGAATGAAGCTTCCGGTGAATGTCGTCGGTCTCATCGGCGCGACTACGAACATGCCGTCGGGAACGGCCGTCAATCCTGGCGACGTCGTGAAGAGCCATCTCGGTAAATACATCGAGATTATCAACACCGATGCAGAAGGGCGGCTCGTGCTCGCCGATGTGCTGTCTTACGCGCGACGCTTCGATCCGGCGGTGGTTATCGACGCGGCGACGTTGACAGGGGCCTGTGTCATTGCGCTCGGTCATACGGCAACCGGTGTTTTCGGCCTCGACGAAAACCTCATCGGCGAAGTGATTGCAGCAGGCAAACGCGCCGGCGAGCCCGGATGGTCGATGCCGCTGTGGGACGAGTATCGCGATCTCATCAAGTCCGAAGTCGCTGACATCAAGAATTCGGGCGGCCGACCCGCCGGCGCGATCACCGCGGCAATGTTCTTGAAAGAATTCACGGAGAGCTATCCCTGGGTTCACCTCGACATCGCGGGTACTGCTTACTCGGACGCTGATCTCGTTGCAATTCCCAAGGGACCAACTGGAATTCCGACGGGAACGTTCATTGAGTTCGTGCGGGGACGGGTGACCTGAAAGTGTTGCAGCATCACAGGTGGGGTCGTGCTCGCCTCGGCCTGCTGGCCGGGGCGTTTTTCGTCGGAGTGCCGGTTGCGGGACGAGCGCAGGTGGTGCCGGCTCCGGCGAGCGAGGTGCCAATTCCGCCGAAGCCGGCAACAGATTCCTCGAAGCCGAAGCCTGACACCATCAAGACTCGATTTGGTCGGTCGAGGGATCCCGTGACGGCCGACATCGGAGCGCAATACACCTGGAATCGCGAAGAGCTCTTCGCCACCGGCGCGTTGTCAGTCGCAGACTTCCTGGATCGCATTCCCGGGGCGCTGACATTTCGCAGCGGGTGGCTCGCGTCATACAAGTTCGCGGCGGTGAACGGCGATGTAAATCGCGTCCGCGTGTTCTATGACGGTCTCGAACTGGACAACCTCGACACTCGCACAGCTCCTCTCCTCGACCTGAACTCGATACAGCTCTGGACACTCGAGCGAATCAGCATCGAGCGGCTCGGCGGGGAGCTGCGCATACATCTGCGGAGCTGGCAGGCGGATCGCACAGCGCCGTACACGCGCGTGGATGTATCGACGGGAGACGAGGACTCGAATCTCTATCGCGGATACTACGGCAAGCGCTTTCAGAACAACGCGGGCGTGCAGTTCGCCGGGCAACAGTTCAGCACGACTTCGGCTCGCTTCGGAGGTGGAGGCGACGGACTCTCATTGCTCGGGCGCGTTGGAACCGGTGGCACCCGGTGGAGCGTGGATGCTTACGCACTCCGATCACAACGCACCCGGGTGGTGCAGCCGACGTTCGGCGCCGGAATGTCGATCCCCGGCTACAGTGGGACACAAAGTCTCGCATACCTTCGCGGCGCGTGGGGAATGCTCGGCAACGGACCCTGGATCGAGGCAATCGCGTCTGTCAGCCGCTTGCAGGAAAACAGCAAGCGGGTGCTGCCAGCGCAGGCTGCCACGTTTCGCATCATTGCTGACAGCGCGGATACTACAACACGCATACAACAGTACGTAGTGTCCGGAGGATTCGCTCGCGGACCCGCTCAGCTGTCGGCGACAGACCGCATACGCAGTCGCGATGGGATCACGACGCATTCGCCGAGCGGAAGGTTCGAGCTCGATTGGAGATATGCGCTCGTGAGTGTCTTTGCCGAGCACGACGCATTTCGTGACGCGAACCGTGCGGACGTTGTTGCGCGGCTGACGCCGGTACGGTTCGCTGCTGTTACGGGCGCCGTTTCACGAATCACCTCGACTGGGGACGCACTCTCCGGGGAGCCGGACTTCACGTCTGCACGCATTGAAGGCGGAGTGCGGGTCTATAGGACGTGGGCATCTGCGGGATTCATGACGCGGGACACCGCGCTGCTTCAGCCACTCCGCGTGTTCGACACCGCTTACGTGGCAACTGCCGCCGGTCTCAAGAGTGGGGCATTTCTGGCTATTCGCGGACCGATCTACCGCGCCATCGGAGTGGATATCATTGCAACGCGTTGGGCGTCGTCGGATGCGTATCGCCCACTACAGCACGCGCGATCCGAAATCAATCTCATCACGCGCTGGCTTTCACGCTTTCCCAGTGGAAACTTTCGCATCCACGCCGCCGTGGTTCACGAGTACCGTGGCCTCACGCAATTCCCCGTCAGCGGCGGTTTTGTCCGTACGACGGAGGCAAGCAATGTCTTCAGCGGCTTGCTGGAGATCACGATCCTCCGCGGGATCATCTCCTACCAGGTTCGGAATTTCAACGGCCTGGTGCACCAGATCGTGCCCGATTTTTTTATGCACAGGGCAGTCAACCTGTACGGCATGAGATGGGAGTTTTGGAATTGACAATGCCGTGTCCCGTCGTAACTTAGCTAACCCCATATGATATCCAGCATGACGGGGTTCGGGTCGGCGGAAGGCAAGGTCGGCGCGCTCTGCGTGAGCGTGGAGCTGCGCACCGTGAACCACCGTTTCTTCAACCCCAGCATCAAGCTTCCGGGCTCCTTCAGCAAATGGGAAGGGGACGTGCGGGAGATCCTGCGGCAGCGGATCGCTCGCGGCCACGTCGCGCTCACTGCGCGCGTCGATCGGGACCGCACTCCAGCTGGTGGAATTAACGAGGCGCGTTTCGCCCAGTACGTCGAGGTCTTACGGGGGCTTCAGGAGCGCCACGGTTTGAGTGGTGGGCTCGACGCTGCGACCGTTCTCTCGCTCCCCGACGTCGTGAACCTCGTCACTCATGATGGCGATGAAGGCACAGTCGACGAGCTGCTTGATGTTGTCGAAACTGCCGTCACCGCGCTGCGCGCGATGCGCTCAGAGGAAGGTGCGCGCCTCTCCGGATTCCTACGCGAGCGAATTGACCTGGTTGCAGGCTCTGTCGATCGCATCGCTGAGCGTGCGCCCATTCGGCTCGTTGAGCATGGAACGCGGCTGCGCAAATCAGTCCGCGAGCTCGCGGGCGCCGCTAACGTCGATGCCCAGCGGCTCGCGCAGGAGATCGCGATTCTCGCCGACCGCATGGATATCTCTGAGGAAATCGACAGGTTCCGGGCGCACATCGATGCGTTTTGTAAAACTCTCGACGAGACCGAAAGCGAGGCTGTCGGGAAACGGCTCGGATTTCTGCTTCAGGAAATGGTCCGCGAAGCGAACACGATGGGAAGCAAGGCGGCAGATGCGCCAATTCTGAGTGAGGTTGTCAGCATCAAGGAAGAGCTTGAGAGGATTCGCGAGCAGGTAGAGAACGTAGAGTGAGCGGTTTTCCACTCATTCTCTCGTCACCCTCCGGAGCTGGAAAAACCACCATCGCGCGGGAGCTTCTGAAGCGCCGGAACGACCTCGGTTACTCGGTCTCCTGCACGACGAGGCCGCCCAGACCAGCCGAAATCGACGGAACCGATTACTTTTTCCTGACGCCCGAGGCGTTCCTCGCGGCCCGCGAAAAAGGTGAGTTCGCGGAATCCGCCGAGGTGCACCGGCATCTGTATGGTACGCTTCGCAGAGAAGTCGACCGAGTGCTTGCCAGCGGCCGAAACGTCGTGATGGATATCGACGTTCAGGGAACACGCCAGCTCATCGAGGCGTATGCGAAGGCGGTGCTCGTTTTCATTCTTCCGCCGAACGCGGGCGTCATGCTGGAGCGATTGAAGGCCCGGGGAACGGAGAGCGTTGACTCGCTGGATCGGCGGTTAAGGACCGCCGTGGCCGAGCTCAAGGCGGTAGGGATGTATCATTATGTAGTGGTGAACGACGATCTCGACCGGGCGGTTGATGCAGTATCGAAGATCGTCGACGTTGAACACATGCGCACATCGAGGATTGTCCGGCTGGGCGAACGCGTTGGAGAGCTTGTAGTCGGCCTCGAGGGCGAAATCGAAAACAACAAGAGGAGCAGTTGAATGCAGGTTTTCATACCTAACGACATTGCAAAGCACGCCACCAACAAGTACCTCGGCGTTCTCGTCGCGGCGAAGTTCGCGAGGGTCATCAACGAATTCCCCCGCGATCGCTCTGCCAGCGGCGAAAAGAAGCTGACGACACGCGCACTCGAAGAGCTCGCTCGCGGTGAAATCGAGTACCGCGTCATCCCGCGGCGCCGAACGGAGTAGTTGATTTGCGGCCGTTCGATGGCCGCCGCATTCTCCTCGGTGTCACGGGGGGAATTGCAAGCTACAAGACGGTGATGCTGGCGCGTCTGCTCACCCAGGCGGGCGCCGAGGTCGATGTCGTGATGACGCGAGCTGCTCTCGAGTTCGTCGGCGCAATCACGTTCGAAGCGGTCACGGGAAGGCGCAGCTACAGCGAGATCTTCGGCGCCGGCAACGCGCTCGATCACATCCGGCTCGCGCGAGAGTCGCAACTTTTCGTCGTTGCGCCCGCCACAGCTGATTTCCTCGCCCGCGCAGCTCACGGCCACGCCGACGATCTGCTAACGGCTGCGCTTCTCGCAAATACTTCCCCGGTTCTTCTCGTGCCCGCGATGAACGACCGCATGTGGGCGAATTCGCAAACGGCGGCAAACGTCGCAAGCCTGCGCGAACGAGGCTACACGGTGCTCGATCCCGATGACGGACCGCTCGCAGCAGGGGAAGGGAATGGCCCCGGGCGAATGCCGGAGCCCGAGACAATCATGTCGCACATCGCGCGACTCCTGGAACCGGAGAGCGCACTCTCGGGAAAACAGATTGTCGTGACAGCCGGCGCAACTCGCGAACCGGTCGATCCGGTTCGCTTCATCTCGAATCACAGCAGTGGCAGAATGGGTATAGCCATCGCAGAGGCCGCCTGGCGCCGCGGTGCCTCGGTTACGCTGGTACTCGGCCACGCGGCAGTGCCGGTCGGCCCGGGGCCTGTCGTTCTTCACGCAGAGAGTGTCGAGGAGATGGCCGCGGCGGTCGCCTCCACGCTGCCGACGGCCGACGCGCTGGTCATGGCGGCGGCACCTGCGGATTTCCGTCCTCTGAAGGCCGCAGAACGAAAGATCAGCAAGCGAGATGATTCCACCGAGATGGCAATTCGCCTCTTACCAACGACTGACATACTCCGCTCAACCATGCCGCTGCGTCAACCGCATGCGGTAATTGTTGGATTCGCGCTGGAGACTGGTGACGCGCTGGCCAAGGGCGAGGCCAAGCTGCGTGAGAAATCCCTCGACATGATCGTCGTCAACGACGCTCTGGAAGAGGGGGCCGGGTTCCACGTCGAGACGAATCGAGTCACGATCGTGACTCCCGGGGGAAAACAGGAGAGGCTTCCACTCATGACCAAGACTGCGCTCGCGGATGCAATTCTCGACCGTATGGAACCGCTGATCGGTGGACGCTAGAGATCAGCTGCGCCGCTATCTCGAGCAGCGGCGCGACATGGGGGAGACCGAGCTTCTTCTCGACACTATGACAGTAGACGATGTCATGCGCGCAATTGGTGCGATCAATGCGGGTGGGTCGACGAAAGCAGGTGTCGGCGAATCCCCAGGCGACTGGCGCGCGGTGCTCGGCGAGAATGCGCAGGCCGAGGGTCTGGAAGCCGTCGCGGACGATCCGGAACTCTTCGACGACGACATCATGCGCCTCCCGTCTCTAAAAGCAATCGAGAAGTCAGTGGCGAAGTGCACGCGCTGCCGCCTCCACAAGACTGCGCTCAATCCCGTCCCGGGCGAAGGCAATCCTAAAGCCGGCCTTGTGTGCGTCGGCGAGGCGCCCGGCGCCAACGAAGATCAGACGGGACGACCGTTTGTCGGCCCGGCTGGAAATCTGCTCAACAAGATTCTCGCGGCGGTCGATCTGCGCAGGGAGGACGTTTTCATCTGCAATGTTCTGAAACACCGCCCGCCCGGCAACCGAAACCCGCTGCCTGATGAGGTTGCCGCCTGCAGTCCGTACCTGGTCAGACAGCTGGAGCTCATCAAGCCGAAAGTCATCGTTGCGTTCGGGAGCTTCGCCGCGCAAACTCTTCTCGAGACCAAAGCGCCGATTGGAAAACTGCGGGGAGTCGTGCATCAGTACCACGGAATCCCGCTAGTCGTCACGTATCACCCAGCGGCTCTGCTCCGGAACCCCGCGTGGAAACGCCCAACATGGGAAGATGTCAAGCTCGCCCGTCGAATACTCGATAGCCCCCCAAGGGCGTGATCCGTACTCAGAGCGGCGGCCTCCTTACTCGGAGGACGCCGAGCAGGCCGTGCTGTCCGCGATGCTCATGGACAAGGACGCGATTCTCCGCGCCATCGAGCACGTCGACGATAGCATGTTCTATCGCGAGGGAAACCGCCGGATTTTTCGCGCTATTACCGTTCTCTCGGACCGGGGCGACGTAGTTGATCCGCTGACGCTGACGGAGCAGCTCAGCCGTACCGGCGAGCTAGAGGCGAGTGGCGGCCGGGATTACATCAGTTTTCTTGTCGATGCCGTTCCGACTGCGGCCAACGTCGAGTATCACGCGAAAATCGTCAAGGAAAAGGCGCTGCGCCGAAGACTGATTGAAGTCTCGACGGCAATCGTCAGCGAGGCGTTTGAATCCGCAGCGAGCGCGGGCGACCTGCTCGATGCAGCGGAGCACAAGATCTTCGAGGTAAATCAGGCCCGCGGCACAGAGGGGTTCACGCGAATCAAGGAGCTGCTCTGGCCGACCATGGAGCGAATCGAGCTCCTGCAGCGCGGCGGCGAATCGATTACAGGCGTGGGAAGCGGGTTCAAGGATCTCGACGAGATCACGGCAGGTTTCCAGCCATCGGACCTCATCATCGTTGCCGGCAGGCCTTCCATGGGGAAGACAGCTTTCATTCTGAACATTGCGCAGAACGCCGCGCTCGACAATGAAGTGCCAATCGCGTTCTTCTCTCTCGAGATGAGCAAGGAGCAGCTCGTTCAGCGACTGCTGACATCGGAGGGCCGCGTCGACGCACAGCGGCTTCGCAAAGGCAAGCTCCACGATGACGAATTCGTTCGCCTCGGCCGCGCGGCTGGAATGCTGAGCCACGCGCCAATCTGGATCGACGACACACCGGCGATGACGCTGCTCGAGATGCGATCGAAGGCCCGGCGTCTGAAGATCGACAACAACATCGGGATGATTGTCGTCGACTACCTGCAGCTCATGCAGGGCCCGACCAACACCGAGAGCAGACAACAGGAGATCAGCTACATCTCGCGATCGCTCAAGGCTCTGGCGCGCGAGCTCAAAGTTCCCGTCGTCGCGCTGTCACAGCTCTCGCGTGCGCCAGAGCAAAGGACTGGTGAAAACAAGCGCCCGCAGCTCTCGGATCTCCGAGAGTCAGGCGCAATCGAGCAGGATGCCGACCTGGTGATGTTCATCTATCGGCAGGAGGTCTACGACGGGCCGATCGACAAGGACGGCAACTCTCTGGAGGGACTGGCCGAGATAATCGTTGGCAAGCAGAGAAACGGTCCCACGGGTCTGGTCAACCTTTACTTCAACAAGACTTTCACCCGCTTCGAGAACTACTCGCCCCGCGCTGTCACAGCGTGACTCCGAAGGCAAGAACGCTTTACCGTTGCACCGGCTGCGGCGCTGACCATCCGCGATGGGCAGGGCGCTGCGACGTGTGTGGGGAATGGAACACGCTCGTCGAAGAAACGGTCTCTCGTGCGTCGGCCGGATCTGCAGCGAAAGGCGCTGCGCGCAGAATTGGCGGCGCGCGCTCTCTCGGCGAAGGTGGCGAAGTCGCATCGCCACGCCGACTGGCGGACATAGTCGGCGCCGCAGAGCCACGCTGGGTGAGCGGCCTGGCCGAATTCGACTTTGTGCTCGGAGGTGGGATCGTTCCGGGCTCGATGGTTCTTGTAGGCGGTGAGCCTGGCATCGGAAAATCGACGATCTTGCTCCAGGTCGCCGCCCGTTTGCAGCAGGCAGGGCACCGAACGTTGTATGTGTCTGGCGAAGAATCCGGAATGCAGGTGAAGATGCGGGCCGAGCGGCTCGGCGACGATGCGGGCGAGGTGCTCGTGCTCGGCGAGACGTTGCTCGAGACGATCGTCGCCACGGCCGTGAAATTTTCCCCGCATGTGCTGATTGTCGATTCGATTCAAACCGTGTTCACCGGCGACCTCGAGAGCGCGCCGGGCAGCGTCGGACAAGTGCGTGAGTGCGCGGCGCGGCTCATGAGATTCGCGAAGGAAACGGGCACGACAGTCTTCGTCGTAGGTCACGTGACGCGAGAAGGGGGAATAGCCGGTCCGAAGACGCTCGAGCACATTGTCGACACGGTCTTGTATTTCGAAGGGGAAGGCACGCTCGATCATCGCGTCCTGCGCGCGATCAAGAATCGGTTCGGAAGCGTCGACGAGATCGGGGTTTTCAGAATGACTCAGAATGGACTCGACCCCGTCGCGAATCCTTCTGAACTTTTCCTCGGAGACAGACTGAATCATGCTTCGGGTAGCGCCGTCACCGCCCTTCTCGAAGGAACGCGCCCGGTGCTGATCGAGATTCAAGGCCTGGCTGCAAAATCAGGCTTCGGCACGCCTCAGCGAGTAGCAACGGGATACGACAGCCGCCGCCTGGCTTTGCTGCTCGCAGTTCTCGACAAGCGCGCCGGAATTTCCTTCGCGCAGCTGGACGTCTTTCTGAATGTTGTTGGTGGTGTGCGGCTGCAGGAGCCGGCGGGCGATCTCGCGGTGGCAACAGCTTTGGCCTCGAGCGTTTACGATCGAGCCGTTGCGTCCAGCTCGATCTTCCTCGGCGAAGTTGGTCTCGGTGGCGAGATCAGACCGGTGTCGCAATCAGAGCGCCGGCTCGCTGAAGCGGCGAAAATGGGCATGACAACCGCGTACATGGCGGAACGAGCGATTCCATCGCGTCTCCCGAAGGGAATCAGTCCTCGGGGTGTTCGAACAGTGAGCGATCTCTTCGGCCAGCTGTTTCAGTGAGCGACGCTGACGTCGGCGTCATCATCGTCGCCGCCGGATCGAGCTCGCGCACGGACGGCGAGGAGCTCAAGCAGTTCAGATGGGTCGCGGGAAAGCCGATGCTGCTGCACAGTCTGCAGACCTTTCAACAGCGGCCCGACGTCGCGATGGTGGTTGTCGTTCTTCCGAAACAGTATGCCGGGGATCCTCCGCCCTGGCTATTCCAATGCGACCCGGAGCGAATGCTCGTCTCGGTTGGAGGGCGAGAGCGGAGCGATTCTGTTCGCAACGGGCTCGAGGATATCGGCGAGCTCGCCCGTGTCGTCGCCGTGCACGACGCGGCGCGTCCACTCGTAAGTGATGCGCTGATCGAGCGCGTCATCAGCGAAGCGAGAAAGGGTCACGGTGCCGCGCCCGGTCTGCCTGTTGTAGACACACTGAAGCGTGCCGATGAAGCGGGGACTATCGTTGAGACTGTAGACCGCACCGGGCTCTGGAGAATACAAACGCCGCAGGCGTTTCCGCGGGAGATGCTCGAGCGCGCGCACATCGAGTCCGCTTCGACGGGGGTTGCCGCGACCGATGACGCTTCGCTTTGCGAGCGACTCGGAATGCAAGTGGTGATCGTACCTGGCAGCGAGCGCGCGATGAAGATCACGAGCGAGGCGGATTTCGCGCTGGCCGAGGCGCTGAGTATCTTGCCGGAATGAAATCAGCAGGGCACGCCACACCGTTCTGGTCTGACGAGGAGATCGAAGCCGCACTGGGTAACGCGATATCGCACTTGAAGGAGCATGGCGTTCTTGCGTATCCAACGGAGACCGTCTACGGGTTTGGCGGGGCGGTGGACACAGATTCGGTCAACAGGTTGATAGCGCTGAAGGGCCGGCCACCGAACAAACCATTCCTGCTCATTGTTGCCGCGAGCGAGATGATCGGACGCCTTGAACTGCGCATGAGCAGCTACGCGTCACAGCTTGCAGCGCGGTTCTGGCCCGGTCCGCTCACGCTCGTGCTGCCCGGGGGAGAAAGGAGAGTGCCTGATCAGCTTCGCGGGCCGGAAGGCGGAATTGCCGTAAGATGGACGCCGCATCGCGGGCTCAGCCGCCTCGTGCAGGCTTACGGCGAGCCAATCACCTCGACCAGCGCCAACCGCCCAGGAGTCGAAGCTGCGACTAACGCGGGGCAGATTGTTGAGCAGTGGCGAGACGCGATCGTTCGCGGTGCGCTGTACGTTCTCGACGGAGGTCAGCTGCTACCGTCGCCTCCGTCGACAGTGGTTGACTGTACCGGGCCACGACCTCGGGTCATTCGGCCGGGGGCCGTGTCAGCGGCGACGCTTCGCGGCGTGGTACCGGATATCATCGCGGACACCTAGGCCATGCGAATCCTCTTCGTTTGCACTGGCAACACGTGCCGCAGCCCGATGGCGGAGGCAATTGCGCGCCGCCTTGTTCGGGAATCGGGCAGAACCGACATCGAAGTCGAGAGCGCAGGTACTCAGGCGTGGGACCGTTCGCCCGCGTCGGACGAAGCATTGCTTGTCGGCGTCGAACGGAATCTGGATTTGTCGGGGCACCGTGCGCGGCGGCTGACACCTGAGATTGTAAGCCGCGCTGACCTCATCCTCGCAATGTCGCCGACGCATCTGACGGAGGTGCGAGAGATGGATCCGAGCGCGAACGTCCATCTTTTCGCAGGCTACGAGACGCCCGGATCACAAGGCCATGCGATCGCCGATCCGTTTGGGGGAGACCTCGAGGACTACCGCGCCACGGCCGACGAGCTGGAGCATGAGCTGAAGGGGATTCTGGAGCGACTTCCCGCAGCGTGACACGCCCGGGACGGTTGGTGCTCCTCGGTCACCCGGTGGTGCACTCGCTGTCGCCCGTGATGCACAACGCCGCTCTGTCAGCAGCGGGAATTCCTTTGACGTACGAGCTGCTCGACGTATCCCCCTCCGGGCTCGAAACGACGTTCATATCGCTGGCGAGCGAGGGCGCAGCGGGCAACGTGACGGTTCCGCACAAAACCACCGCGGCGAGACTGATGAACAATGTCTCACCCGTCGCGAAACGGATCGAAGCCGTCAACACGTTCCACACTTCTGACCCAGGGACTCTGACGGGCGACAATACTGATCCGTTGGGGTTTGCCGCGCTTGTTCGCGCCGCGCTGGGTCGAGAGCCGTTCGACGCGCATTTCGCTCTCATTGGCGCGGGCGGTGCAGCGGCAGCCGTGCTCGCGGCGATCGAGGGATGGTCCGGATGCACAGCCAGCGTTTATTCGCGGAACGCGAAGCGCGCAGAACATCTGGTCGCCCGCTTTCCTGATGTTGCGCGCGTCAAAACGCTTAGCGGCCATGGGCGCATGCGTGGCGAGATTGTAGTGAATGCAACGCCAATCGGTCTCGGAAACGACGATGTGCCAATTCCGCTCCAACGACTCGACGCCAATGCGGCTATCCTCGACCTCGTTTACCGGCGCGGAGAAACCGCGTGGGTTCGTCTCGCCAGGGCCGATGGCAGAATTGCCAGCGACGGCCTGCCGATGCTCCTCGAGCAGGGTGCAGCCGCGTTCGAGATCTGGTTCGGTGAGGAGCCAGACCGGGGTGTCATGTGGGCGGCGTTGAAGGAGGCGACGGGCCGAGTGTAACTCGATCGCTTCGCTCCGCGCGAACCGCTGCGGCAGACGCCGGCAGAGCACTGGTCGATCTCTTTCTTCCGATCTGCTGCGTAGTGTGTGAGCGGCTCATTCCTCAAGGAGAGAAGGGAATAGTCTGCGGTCATTGCTGGACGCTTGCCCGCGAGCTTTCGCACCCGAGATGCGATCGATGCGGCCACCCAATCGGCCATTACACCTGCCAGTGGTGCGACTATCTGCCGCCTTTCGTGCGTGCGGCCCGGTCTTACTGCTGGGTGGCACCTGGCACCGGCGGTCAGATCATCCATGCTCTCAAGTATTCTGGCTGGCGCGACGTGGGACCAGCTGTGGCGCAACGTCTTGCCCGTCTCGCCTGGCCGCCCGACGTCACTGAGGAGCGGACGGCAGTCGTGCCAGTGCCGCTCGCCCCGTCCCGAAAAAGAGAGCGCGGATACAATCAGAGCGCAGTCATCGGCGCAGAGCTCGCGCGGCTTTGGAAAATTCCAATGTGGGACGACGTGCTCACGCGGACGCGCGCCACCCGTACGCAGACGGAGTTGACTCCGGGGGAGAGACTGAGCAATGTTGCCGGAGCATTTCGCGTCCGCGAAAATGCGCGCGCGAAGCTCCGCGGCGGCCACGTGGTGCTCGTCGATGATATTGTGACGACAGGTGCAACCTTGAGCGCATGTGCCGCCGCCTTGTTCGACGCGGGTTCGCGAATCATCAGCTACGTGACATTCGGCCGGGCCGCTGCTGCCGGTGACCGGATTCCACCATAGAAACGGAAAAGAGAATGGCCATTCGTGTCGGCATCAACGGTTTCGGACGCATCGGGCGACAGGTACTGCGTGCCGCAAAGGAGCAGGAAGCACTCGACCTGGATTTTGTCGCTGTCAATGATCTCACTGACACGCGAACGCTCGCACATCTGTTCAAATACGATTCGATTCACGGCACTTATGGCGGAGAGGTAAGCACCGACGGTAGCTGCTTGTCCGTCGACGGTGACGAGATCCGCGTCCTCACTCATAAAGACCCTGCCGAGCTCCCGTGGCGAGACCTCGGGGTCGACATCGTCCTCGAATCGACGGGCCGGTTCACCAGTGCCCCCGACGCGGGAAAGCACATCACCGCCGGGGCGAAAAAGGTGATCATCTCCGCGCCGGCGAAGGGCGAAGACATCACTATCGTCATGGGCGTGAACAGCGACAAGTACGATCCCGCGAAGCACCATATCGTGTCGAACGCGTCGTGCACTACAAACTGTCTCGTTCC
Organism: Gemmatimonadaceae bacterium; assembly: GCA_039927215.1. Taxonomy (GTDB): domain Bacteria; phylum Gemmatimonadota; class Gemmatimonadetes; order Gemmatimonadales; family Gemmatimonadaceae; genus UBA4720. Next base: position 7,445 of record JBDSVO010000107.1, on the reverse strand, counting down.
CATGGTAAAGGTCATTCGCGACAATTTCGGATTCCGGCACGGTTCGATGCTCACCGTTCACAGCTACACGAACGACCAGCAGATCCTCGATCTCCCGCACAAGGATCTCCGGCGTGCGCGCGCCGCCGCGCTCTCGATGATCCCGACCACAACCGGCGCCGCAAAGGCCACGTCGCTCGTGATCCCCGAGCTCAAGGGAAAGATCGACGGAGCCGCGATTCGTGTCCCGACACCCGACGTATCATTCACGGATCTCACCGTGGAGGTCGAGAAAGCAACGAACGTCGCGGACGTCAACGCGGCATTCAAGGCAGCCGCGGCCGGCGATCTCAGCGGATACCTCGAGTACACCGAGGAAGAGCTCGTCTCGAGTGACTTCATCGGCAATCCCGCATCGTGCATCTTCGATTCGAAGACGACTATCGTCGTCGACGGCACACTCGTGAAGGTCTCGGGGTGGTACGACAACGAGTGGGGGTATGCCTCGCGCTGCGTCGACATGCTCCGGTTCATGGGCGCCCGTCTCTAGCTCGACGCGTGTGGCGAAGAAGACACTCCGCGACCTGAGCGACGAACAGCTTCGCGGCAAGCGCGCGCTCGTTCGCGCGGACGTGAACGTTCCGCTGGACGCGAACTGCGAGATCACAGATGACACAAGAATCCGTGCATCGATCCCGACGCTGAGCTATCTGCTCGAGCACGGTGCGAGGCCCGTTCTTCTCTCGCACCTGGGGCGGCCGAAGGGAAAGCCAAATCCAAAGTATTCGCTGCAGCCTGTCGCCGATCGGCTTGGGGAGCTGATGAAAGCGAAAGTGGTATTCGTTGAAACCACGGACACCGACGAAGCCATGAAAGCGTCGCATGAGCTTGGGCCTGGCGAGATTCTTGTCATCGAGAACACGCGATTCCTCGGCGGTGAGGAAACCAACGACCCGCGGCTGTCGCGAGCCCTTGCCGAGCTCGGCGATGTTTTTGTGAACGATGCCTTCGGGGCAGCGCATCGCGCGCACGCGTCGACAGTGGGTGTCACTGAATTTCTTCGCCCCGCGGTTGCCGGCTTCCTGATGGAGAAGGAGCTCGAGTATCTCGGCAAGGCGCTCGCCGATCCGAAACGACCGTTCGTTGCGATTCTCGGCGGCGCAAAGATCTCGGGTAAAATGGACGTCATCGAGCAGCTGGTTCCGCGCGTGGATGCGCTGCTGATCGGCGGCGCCATGGCGTGCACATTTTTTCTCGCGATGGGTCTCGAGACCGGCAATTCACTCGTCGAGGATGATCGGGTGGAGATGGCCCGCTCACTCGTCGAGCGAAGCGGGACGAGAATAATTCTTCCGCACGACGCAGTCGTGGCGCGCTCGCTCGACGACGGCGCGAGCGCGAAGGCCGTCGCACGCGACGGCATTCCTGCGGACGAAGCCATGTACGACATCGGGCCGCGAACGGCCGAGTCGTACGGGCGCGCCATCGCGTCGGCGAAGACGGTCATCTGGAATGGCCCGATGGGGGTTTTCGAGAAGCCTCCATTCGATAAGGGGACCATGGCAATCGCGCAGGCGATGGCGGCGGCGACAGAGCGCGGCGCCACGACAATTGTCGGGGGAGGGGACTCTGCCGCCGCCGTCGCGCGAGGGGGCCTCGAAAGCAAGATGAGTCACGTCTCGACGGGCGGAGGAGCGTCGCTCGAGTTCCTCGAGGGCAAGAAACTCCCGGGTGTCGAGGCGCTGGACGACAGGGAAGCCGCGTGATCGCACCCATCTTCGCCGCCAACTGGAAAATGAACAACGGGCCAACCACAGCCCGCGAATTCATGCTGTCGTTTCTTTCACAGTTCCCGCGGCAGAACGACAGGACGCTGATTTTGTTCCCACCGGCACTCTCGTTTCATGCAGTCGCCGCATCGCTGGGCGAGCGACACGACATCCTGCTCGGCGTGCAGAACGTGCACTGGGAAGATCAGGGTGCGTTTACCGGCGAGCTATCCGTTCCTATCGCCCGCGACGCTGGAGCTCGCCTTGTGCTCGTAGGTCACTCGGAGCGCAGGCACGTATTCGGCGAAACCGACGAGGACTGCGCGCGGAAATGCGCGGCTGTCGAGCGAGGCGGCCTCATGCCGATGCTGTGCGTGGGAGAAACACTCGAGCAGCGCGAAGCAGGACAGGCAGAAGCGACGGTGACAGGCCAGCTTCGCGCCGGACTGTCTCGCATGACTCAGCTTCAACAGCGTCCATTTGCGATTGCGTACGAGCCGGTGTGGGCAATCGGCACGGGCAAGACGGCAACGCCTGACGACGCGACTACCATGCACGAGGTCATCCGCGATGAGCTCGACGGCCTGTGCGGCGATCGGGCGCGAACTACGAGCATACTCTATGGTGGGAGCGTCAATCCCGGCAACGCTCCGCAGCTCATCGCCGCGCCTGAAGTTGACGGCTTGCTCGTTGGGGGCGCGAGTCTGGACCCAGGCGTGTGGCTCGCAATCGCGCGAGCCTAGAAGCGATTTGGCGGGATTACGGAAGTACGGAACTACAAAAGCTTGAAAAACAATTCGGCGGATTTAGCGGATTAGCTACGGCTTTGGGGGAACTACGGAACGACATTGTACACCCGACCGTCGTTGCCGTTAACCCCAAGAAATTCCGTCTTTTCCCTCGTACCCGTCAAATCCGTTAAATCCGCAGAATTGTTTTTCAAGCTGTGGTTCCGTAGTCCCGTACTTCCGTAGTCCCGTACTTCCGTAGTCCCGCGGTTGATCGGGTTGATTAGATTTGGAAGGGGTTCGTGATGCCCCAAGCCTGACGCCACTCTTTTCCGGTTTCGATGCTCTACAATTTTCTTCTCGTAATCCTCATCATAGATGCGGTCGTTCTCGTTACCGCGATTTTGCTGCAGGCAGGCAAGGGCAGCGGCCTCGCGGCCAACTTCGGGGGCGCGAGCTCATCCCCTGACGCTTTCATCGGCATCCGTCAGGCGGGCACGATACTCACAAAGGCAACGTGGTGGTGCGCCGGGATTTTCCTTGGACTCGCTTTTGTTCTGCAGGTGATGTCGACTCGCGCGTCGGCGCCACGCTCAGTGCTCGAGAAGACGTTTTCAAATCAGCCCGCACCCGCGGCGCCGACGCCCGGCACGAACGCGCCGGCAGTACCGCTCGAACCCGCGACCGGCGGGACGCCGGCTGCGGGTGGAGCAGCTGGAAGCGCGCCGCCGGGTGGTGCCGCGACCATGCCGCCCAGCGGCGGAGCCGCTGTTCCGCTCAGCCCGGCTCCGGCTCCGGCGACGGCGCCCCCGGCCACTCCAAAGAAGAAGTAGCGCGAGAGTTGAGCTTCAGCACGCTTCAGACGGGGTTCCTCCTCCTCGAGGACGGAACCCTTTTTCGCGGGCATATTCGCGCCGCGAACGGTTCCAATCCTGTTGACCAGCTCGCTGCCGCCGAAGTCGTCTTCACGACAAACATGACCGGCTACCAGGAGGTCTTCACCGATCCCTCGTATAGCGGCCAGATCGTCGTCATGACAGCTCCTCAGATCGGGAACTACGGCATCAATACGGAGGATCCGGAATCACAGCGTCCGCAAGTGAGCGGCGTAGTCGTGCGGGAGTTATCCCGGAGCTACTCCAACTGGCGCGCAACAGGCGATCTCGAGTCGTGGCTTTCCTCCGCAAAAGTCCCGATTCTGCAAGGAGTTGATACCCGTCGACTGACACGTCACCTGAGGTCAGTCGGAGTTATGCGAGGCGTCATTGGCGCCGGTGACATGCCGGGCGACGCAGCTCGGGAAAAACTAGCTGAGTGTCCCTCGATGGAAGGCCTCGACCTCGCCAGCCGCGTGACCACTCATGAGAGCTACACCTGGGGTGATCCTCGCGCGAAGCGTCACATCATCGCGTACGACTACGGGATTAAGCGCAACATTCTGCGCTTGTTCGCCGAGCACGAGTGTCGCGTTACGATTGTTCCCGCCGAGACGTCGGCGACGGAGGCGCTCTCGCTCGGTCCCGATGGAGTTTTTCTCTCGAATGGACCAGGTGATCCGGATGCCATCTCGTACGCGCCCGACACGGTGCGCGACCTCGCTACCAGCGGAACGCCGGTATTCGGAATCTGCCTCGGGCATCAGCTGCTCGGACTGTCATTCGGTGGCACCACGACGAAACTTCCGTATGGCCATCGCGGTGGAAACCATCCTGTAAAAGAGATGCGAACCGGGCGAGTCCTGATCACCTCGCAGAATCACGGCTTCGCAGTGGAGGGTGACGAGTCGGGGGTGGGCGGAGCGCCCGATCTTCAGGTTACCCATGTGAACCTCAACGACGGGACCATAGAAGGGATCCGCCACCGTGAGCTGCCGGTCTTCGGAGTCCAGTATCATCCGGAAGCGGCTCCGGGCCCCCACGATGCCGTACCTCACTTTGATGAGTTCCTGGCGGCCATAAACAACCGTTAGACCCGCCGTCAAGCGCTCGACGCATCTACGAGAACGCTTGACACAATTTTAGTAAAGCCATACTTTCTAACGAGTTACGCCACACAGCCCGTGTCCCCACTGAGGCATCCAGATGACGAAAGCGGACCTGGTCGAGCGAGTTACGACGCAGATCTCCCGAACCGCAGGCCCAATGATTTCGAAGAAGGACTGTGCGCGCGTCGTGGATGCTTTTCTGGAGGCGATCAAGGAATCGCTTCAGAATCAGGAAAACATTGAGGTGCGAGGCTTCGGCACGTTCAAGATTCGCCGCCGGAAGACCAGAATGGCCCGAAATCCCCGCACGGGTTCTCCCGTCGAGGTGTCCGCGCGTCCCGTTCCTGTCTTCAAGCCCTCGAAGGAGCTCCGGGCGCTGGTCGCGGCCGTGGAGATGCCGGACTCGAAGGAACGAGAGCTCTCCGGCACCGAATAGGATCGCGGAGCGGTGGTGGTGGGCGAGATGTTGATCACCGTCCGGTTTTTTGCATCGTACGCCGACAGTCTGGGCCTCGCCCGGACTCAGCTCGCACTCGATTCCGGGGCACGCGTAAGTGACGTGCTCGCATCCGTCGCTCAGCTCCCCGGTGCCACTGCAATTCCCAAAATTCCGAGAGTCGCCGTAAACCACGTCTTCGCGGACATCGATACGATTCTTCAGACCGGCGACGAAGTGGCATTCATTCCGCCGGTGGCAGGCGGCTGAATGCGCGCTGCCGTCGTTACGAATCCAATCGACGTCGGCAGTCTGATCCTCGAAGTCGCCGACGATCTTCACGGTGCGACTGCAATATTCATAGGAACAGTTCGCTCTACAAATGAAGGGCGTGAGGTACGCGAAATCGAATACACGGCGTACGAAGAGATGGCGGAGCGGGAGATGAGCGTGATCCTCGCGGAAGCCGGTCGTGCGTACGAAGGAGCAGTGCTCGTAGCCGAGCACCGTATCGGGCTGCTTGCAGTTGGGGAGGCAAGCATTGCAATCGCCGCTGCACATGGGCGACGTGCATGCGCGCTCGATGCTCTTCGTTACGTTATAGATGAGATGAAGAGCCGTGTACCGATCTGGAAGCGCGAAGTTTACGCCGACGGAAGCCAGTCCTGGGTCGATCCTACGCGAGTAACGGCAACGTGAGCGCGACCGAGGGCGCGAGAGACCAGTTCGGCCGCCGCATCGAGTATCTCCGTATCTCGGTTACGGACAAGTGCAATTTCCGATGTCTGTACTGCATGCCGCTCGAAGGGTTGCCCTGGCTTCCGCGCTCGGAGATCCTCGACTACGAGGAGATAACAGCAATCGTAAGTCAGCTTGCGCCGCTCGGCCTCAGGCGCCTCAGGCTGACTGGTGGAGAGCCGACACTTCGCCCGAATCTCGAGATACTCATCCGACTCCTGAGAGACATCACGCCCGTTGAGGACATCGCGCTCTCGACGAACGGAGTGAGATTCGCTGAATTCGCCGGGCCTTATCGTGAGGCTGGGCTCGACCGAGTCAACATCAGCGCGGATTCATTGCGCCCCGATCGAATCCGCGCGATCTCGCGCCGCAACATCGATTTCGCTCCGCTCGCAGCCGTCAAGCTGGCGCTCGCCGCGGGACTCAATCCCGTGAAGATGAATGTGGTTGTCATGCGAGGCATCAACGACGATGAGATCGAGGATTTCGCGCGCCTCACGCTGGAACAGCCGGTGCATGTCAGGTTCATCGAGCTGATGCCCGTGGGTGGAATGCGAGAGCTGACGTGGGAGCATGTCGTGCCGTCCGACGAAGTGCTGGAGAGAGTGTCGTCGCTCGGACCGCTGGCGCACGTCGCCGGACCACCACGAGGAAACGGGCCAGCAGAGTACTATCAGCTCGCAGGCGGAATAGGGACAATCGGCGTGATTACTCCGATGTCGCATACATACTGCGGCTCGTGCAATCGCGTGCGACTCACAGCAGATGGTCGCCTCAGGACGTGTCTCTTCGGCGACCACTCCGTGAATCTTCGCGACCCGTTGCGAGCCGGCCAGCCAATGGGGCCGCTGTTCACCAGCGCGCTCGAGGAGAAGCCGCTGGAGCACCACCTACTGCAGATGAATGTTGGCGGTCTCCGCGCGCTGTCGCAGGTCGGTGGCTGAGGTTGGACGGCGCACCGCACCCATAGCTCTCGCTCTCGGGCTCGGATAACTTTCCGGCTCCACCACTAATGAAACTGAAATGGTAAACAAGATTACGGTCGTCGGCGCGGGAAATGTCGGCGCGACGACCGCGCAGCGCCTGGCGGAGAAGGAGCTCGCACGTCGCGTCATCCTCGTCGATATCCAGGAAGGCATTCCGCAAGGGAAGGGGCTGGACCAGTGGCAGTCAGCACCCATCGAAGGTTTCGACACCCGTCTTACCGGCACGAATAGTTACGACGAGACCAGCGGCTCGGAGATTGTTGTCATCACCGCTGGCATCGCGCGCAAGCCAGGGATGTCGCGCGACGACCTGCTGAACACGAACGCCGGAATCGTGAAGCAGGTTTCGGAGAACATTCGTGCGACATCACCTGACGCAATCATTGTCATGGTGTCGAACCCGCTTGACGTGATGTCTTACGTCGCGAAGCAGGTCACGGGCTTTCCGCGGGAGCGCGTGCTGGGAATGGCCGGCGTTCTCGACACCGCTCGCTATCGTGCATTCCTCGCAGAAGCGCTCGACGTCTCTGTGCGCGACATCCAGGCAATGGTTCTTGGCGGACACGGCGACACGATGGTGCCGCTGATTTCGTACACGAGTGTCAGCGGCATCCCGATTACGCAGCTGATCTCGCCCGAAAGGCTGCAGGCGATAGTCGACCGCACGCGCAATGGTGGCGCTGAGATCGTAAAGTTTCTCAAGACCGGCTCGGCTTATTACGCGCCGTCTTCGGCGGCCGTGCAGATGTGCGAAGCAATCGTGCACGATCAGAAACGGATTCTTCCTTGTGCTGCGTGGCTCGACGGCGAGTACGGAATGAG
>JBDSVO010000106.1:0-5504 GCA_039927215.1 Gemmatimonadaceae bacterium | reverse complement strand
TGTCGAGCAATAAGCAGTCATCGACGCTTTTTGCGATCGGTCCAACCGAATCGAGCGATGGCGAGAGAGGAAAAACGCCGTCGCGTGGAATGCGTCGCGCGGTCGGCTTGAACCCGACGAGTCCGTTTAAGGCGGCGGGAATGCGGACAGATCCGCCGGTATCGGTGCCGATGGCGGCAGCCGCCATGCCGTCGGTCACCGAGATTGCTCCGCCTGATGTCGAGCCGCCGGGAATGCGACCGGCGGGACGATCAAAGGTGTTTTTCGGCGTGCCATAATGCGGGTTGATGCCAAGCCCCGAGTACGCGAACTCAGTAAGATTGGTGCGGCCGATGATGATCGCGCCGGCTTTTTTCAATCGTTGGACGACTGTTGAATCCCGCTGGGCCGGCGCTGCTCCGACCAGAACCTTCGAGGCGCCGAGCGTTACAACGCCGGCTTCGTCGAACAAATCTTTGATCGAAATCGGAATTCCCGAAAGAAGGCCTCCTCTCATGCCGTTGCGCTGCTGTGCGTCTGCTCTGTCGGCGGCGGCAAGCGCTTCGCTTTCATGGACCGCCAAAAAGACGCGCGATCCCTCGCCGCGCGGATCCTTTATTGCCGCCAGAGCTTCTTCGACCAGCTGCCGACTCGTGACTTCCCCGGTCGAAAGACGGTGTGCCAACTCGGAGAGTGTCATCGTAGCGAGTTTGCCTTCTGATCCCATTTGCGCAAGAGCCGGCGAGATGCGCCAGAGCACCGAGCCCGCAAGAGCAAAGGCACTCAGCCGAGCAGAGTCATAGAGGAACTGGCGTCGGTCGCTCATGCCGATCCCTGGTCGCGAAACGTCATTTTTGACGCCGTGCCGCCCACTTGGTAATCTCCTGTATGCACAATCTCTCCGCGATAGTCATCGGTCTCGGCATGCTCTCGGCATCGGCTGAGCTCTCTGCACAGCCAACCTGCGTCAGGCACGATCCACCGAATGAGAACATTGCGGCACAGCTCTCAAAGTTCAAACAAGTCCAGATGCCCGCGGCGACAAACGGACTCTCGCCGCGAGAAAAGCAGCTGGTGCAGAAGCTGGTCGAGGCCAGCAGGCTCATCGAGAGCATCTACTGGCGGCAGAGCGATCGTGCCGGGCTCGCTCTGTACAAAGGCCTCGCCGGTTGCACCGGAAAGACCGAACGAGACATCCGGCACTTCCTCGTCATCAATGGCAGCCGCTACGACCTGCTCGCGGAACACAAGCCATTCATCGGGAAAGATCCGTATCCGCCGGGACGCGAATCCTATCCGAAAGGAATCACCCAGAAAGAGATCGACGCCTATGTCGCCGCGCACCCTGACAAGAAAGCGGAGATCTACCATCCGCAAACAGTCATCAAGCGGCAGGGATCCGAGCTCGTGGCAGTGCCCTATCACATCGAGTACAGGGAATGGCTCGTGCCGGCAGCGGCGGCACTTCGTGATGCAGCATCCCTCAGCGATGACAACGCGTTCGCAAACTATCTGCGGCTTCGCGCAGATGCGCTCCTGAGCGACGAGTACTACGCTAGCGACGTCGCGTGGGTCGATCTGGAGAATCCAAAGTTCGACATCATCATCGCCCCATACGAGCAGTATCTCGACGATCTCCTCGGCGTGAAGACGTCGTACGGTGCCGCGGTGCTCGTCAGGAATGAAGCGGAGAGCAGGAAACTCTTGAAGTTCGTCCAGTACGTTCCCGACATTCAGCAGGCGCTTCCGCTCAGCGCCGAGGACAAGCCATCGAAGGCGGGACGCAAAGCTCCCATGGAAGTGATGGACACTCCCTTCCGGGCAGGCGACCTCCGGCACGGCTACCAGGCGGTCGCCGACAATCTCCCCAACGACCCGCGCATTCACGAGGAGAAGGGAAGCAAACGGATCTTCTTCAAGAACTTCATGGATGCGCGCGTGCGTTACGTAGTTATTCCCATTGCGCACCTGCTCATGCGCGAAGACCATGCCCGACTGGCGTCGATGGATGGATATCTCTCGATGGTCGTGATGCACGAGATCAGTCACGGAATCGGGCCTGCGTTCGCGCGAACCTCAGCCGGCAGAGTGGACATTCCTCAGGCGATCGGTCCGATTCATTCGGCCCTCGAGGAAGCGAAGGCCGATGTCGTCGGAATGTTTGCGCTCGAGTGGCTCATGAATCGCGGCGCGTTGCAGAAAGCCCGCGCGTACGATTACTACGCTTCGTATGTCGCCGGCATTTTCCGAACTGTTCGCTTCGGTGTTGCCGAAGCTCACGGGCGCGCAGAAATGATGGAATTCAATTATCTCGCCGAACAGCGCGCGATCAACCGCGAAAAATCAGGGAAATATTCGATCGATTTTGCGCGGATGCCGGCGGCAATTGCCGCACTCGCGAAAGAGCTACTCGAGATCGAGGCGACCGGCGATCGCGGCCGCGCCGAAGCGTGGTTCGCGAAGTACGACAAGATGCCAGCGTCGCTCCGGGCAGCACTTGCAAAAACGAGTAGTGTGCCTGTCGACATCGACCCCGTCAGCGCATTCGCCGACCGGATTCAATAGACTCGATCCCTCGCGCCGGACACTCGCTTGGACGGACGCGCACGAACGCAAGGGATGTTTTGCAAACCCCCGGTGACTTCGGCACTGTTCTCGCTTCGTAATTGAAGTTGTGGCGGAAGGTCATGCGGTCGCGCGTTGGGGTGACGCGCTGCGAAAACTGGTGGGCGAGCGCGTGGATGCGATCCAGGTGCCACCGCGATGGCGGGAGCAAGCGGAGAATGTCCGCGGCGCGAGCCTGACGCGCGTCGACACTCACGGCAAGCATCTCGTGCTGCATTTCTCCTCGGGTTGGGTCGTCCACACGCATGCCATGCAGTACGGATCATGGCAAATCGGCCCGATCGGCCAGACGCTCAGGAAGGAAGCGCGCTTCGCACGTTTGCGTTTGACGACGCCAGAGCACGATATCGTGTTTTACCACGGTCCGGTCATGGAGGTGCTTTCCCTCGAGGAGTTCGCGAAACACGAGCGTTTCCACTCTCTCGGGCCAGATTTGCTGCACGAGAATTTCTTGCCAGCTTCTGTGCTCAGAGCGTTGCGCGCCGCGGGAGACCGGGAGATCGGTGATGCGATTCTCGACCAGCGCATCGTGGCAGGTATAGGAAACATCTATAAGTCCGAGGGTCTGTTCCTCGCCGCGATCCACCCGCGCCGGCCGGCGAAAAGCGTTGCCGCCGATGAGCTGGAAGTGTTCTTCGAGGAGCTGATTCCGTTAATGCAAGCCGGCCGTCTTGAGTATGGAATGACGATAACACTGCCGGCGGATCTGCAGTTCGAGCCGTGGATGAGAAACTGGGTTTACCGACGCCGTGGTCAGCCTTGCCTTGTCTGTGCGACGAAAATTGAAATGATTCGACAGGGAGACTTTCTGCGGACGAGCTATTTCTGCCCGCACTGCCAACCGGAAGTCGGCTGGCTCGCACCTTGACTCGGCCCGCCACCTGACACGCCGCGCGTGCGCTTAGACTCCGCGCCGCTGCGATTGCGCAAGCGCGCCAAATGCCGCGGGAAACAGCAGCCAGAACCCTGATAAAGGGGTCACGATCACGCCTGTCAGAGTGATTGCGAGAAGCCCCCATCCCAAGGGCCGCGGCAGTCTCCGTCCCGCCACGCGTTCGATCCAGTCAGCGAGATAGCCCACAATTATTGTAGCCACGCCGCCAAAGAGGAACCAGAACGCCAGATAGCGCGTGGGGGTGCCGGGGTTGAGTGTGTTCCAAAGGCCGGCCGCTACGATTTCGCGCAGTGGCGCTGCGAACAGAACGAACCCGATGAGGATGTGCATGACGCCAACGCCGATTATCCACCGGCCGACCCAGCGCTGCATTTCCCTCAACCTGTCCGCGAAGCCGGGATGCGGTATCAATCGAGCGTGAGTTCGCCTTGCTCCTCGCCGTTCCAATACTCTATCACGCTCGGCGAAACCTTGATCAGGACGACGTCTTCGTCCTCGGGTCCCTCGGTAAACCAGCGTTCGAGGTCCTCAATCCACAATTCCTGCTTCTTGTCCAGGTCGCGAATGATCTCGGCTTCCCCAGTCATTGAGATGAAGCGGAAATTCTCAACGTCGACATAGCCAAGATGGACGCTGGAATCAGCCTCGATTTCCTCGATCTTTCGTGTATCTGCAGCGCTGAAGAACCAGACGTCGCCATCGAACTCGACCTCGCCGTTATTCGACATTGGCCGAGCGTGAAGGCGTCCATCGCTCGAGCGCGTGGTAAGCATGCAGAAGTCCAGGTCGCGCATCAGCTTCGCGACTTCCTTGATTGTTGCCACTCGGTCGGTTGCCATTCTTCTCACCACAGTTTGGGTATCGTTGTTCCGCAAAGCCGGGATGCGAGCGAAACATGACCCCTGTATATCAAGACCCATGCTCATCGACGCGCGACACTCCCGCGCCGCCGGTTTAGGCTGCAGTGTATAGCATGCGCATCCCCACACGTGCCCTCGCAGTTGTAGCGCTCGCGGCGGTCATACCGTTCTCAGCGCACAGTCAGGCCAGACGACCTGTGCTCGCCGTCTTCGCTCATCCGGATGACGAGCGCATCATCGGCCCGCTCCTCTCCCGTCTGGCAAGGGAAGGACGCGAGACCCATCTCGTCATCGCAACCGACGGCTCAAAAGGCGTCCGCGATTTCGCGAAGATCCCCGCCGGAGCTCAGCTCGCTGCTGCGCGCGTGAACGAGGCGAATTGCGCCGCGAGGCGTCTGGGCGTTCGACAGCTTCACCTCCTCGGTCTTCCGGATGGCGGCCTCGCATCGTTCGACGAATTGAGCAAGCTGCGGTCGGGGCTCGCGGCGATCATCGACTCGCTCATGCCCGCAGTGATAATCACGTTCGGTCCGGAGGGAGGCACCGGCCATCCCGACCATCGGCTTGTAGGCGACGTAGCGACACAGATAGTTCAGAGCGACGCTCGCTACGCGAATGTGGATCTTCTCTATGCGTCACTCCCAACGGAGCGTCTGCGCACCGCACCACGCGCAGAACCCACGGTGAATGGAATGGCGGAAGCGCTGCTCACGGTGCGCGTGCCGTTCGAGGAGCGCGACCTCGCGGCGGGCCGGGAGGAGTTTGCGTGTCATCGCTCGCAATACACACCCGCGGAGATGGCTTTAGTGAACGCTTATCTGGCGCACGCGTGGAACGGCAAAGTGTGGCTGCGTCCCTGGAGCGGAACGCTGCTCGATCCAGGACTTTTTAGTCCGTAGGGACCCGTCAAAACCGCCATCAGGCGCCTGCATCACGCCGTCCAAGGTCATGAACTCGGAAACAATCAGCTTTCTCATTTGACCTCCGGTTGATTTGTGCTTTTCATATCACGACTTATTCCCTATTAATGTGTCGAACGAGACAGGGCGTTTTCGACAAACCACTGCTCCATTTTCTCTACCAGATGAGCTTAGCCATCAAGTGACGCTACCGTCATTACCCTGCTATCCCTGCCCGCATGGATC
>JBDSVO010000105.1:0-3516 GCA_039927215.1 Gemmatimonadaceae bacterium | reverse complement strand
TCGGCAGCGCGTCAAGCCGGCAACCCCGTCGTCTACGATCTCCATCTCCTTCTCGCGCTCCTGAATCAGGACGAGGGGATCGTTGTTCCCGTCCTGCAGAAACTCGGTGTCAGCGTGGCATCTCTCCGGGAGCGAGCGCAGGCGGAGTCCGCGCGGTATCCGAAGCAGAGCGATGCGCAGCCAAACCTCTCGCGCGAGCTGACACAGGTATTCGACCGCGCCGAGAAGGAAGCAAAAAATCTCGGCGATGAGTATGTGTCGACGGAACACTTTCTCCTCGCACTAGCGCAGGTGAATGGTGCCGAAAGCAAGCAGCTGCTCAACGCTGTGGGAGTTACACGCGAGTCTCTTCTCGAAGCACTGCAGGCTGTTCGGGGAACTCATCGCGTCTCAGACCAGACGCCGGAGAATCAGTACCAGGCGCTCCAGCGCTACACTCGCGATCTCACGGATGCTGCGCGAAAGGGCAAGCTCGACCCGGTGATCGGGCGCGACGAAGAGATACGCCGGGTGATTCAGGTTCTTTCGCGACGAACCAAGAACAACCCTGTTCTCATCGGCGAGCCCGGCGTTGGCAAGACGGCAATCGCTGAGGGTCTTGCGCAGCGTATGGCGAACGGCGACGTACCGGAAAGCCTCAAGAACAAGCGCCTTCTCGCACTCGATCTCGGCGCCTTGATTGCCGGCGCGAAATTCCGCGGCGAATTCGAGGAGCGCCTGAAGGCTGTTCTGAAAGAGCTGACGGAGGGGGAAGGGCAGTTCGTCGTGTTCATCGACGAGCTGCACAACCTCGTTGGCGCAGGAAAGGCCGAAGGATCGATGGACGCTGGCAACATGCTGAAGCCGACGCTTGCGCGCGGCGAGCTGCACGTGGTCGGCGCGACAACACTCGACGAGTACCGTAAGCACGTCGAGAAGGACGCTGCGCTCGAGCGTCGCTTCCAGCAGGTTTATGTCGGCGAGCCAAGTGTCGAGAGCACGATTGCGATTCTGCGCGGGCTCAAGGAGCGCTACGAAGTCCATCACGGCGTTCGCATCACCGACGGCGCCGTCGTTGCCGCGGCGACTCTTTCCAATCGCTATATCGGCGACCGCTTTCTGCCCGATAAGGCAATCGACCTGGTCGACGAAGCCGCGTCGCGGCTGCGAATCGAGATCGACTCGGTGCCGCAGGAGATAGATGAGGTCGAGCGGCGCATCACTCAGCTCGAGATCGAGCGACAGGCGCTTCAGAAAGAGAAGGACGCAGCGTCGAAAGAGCGACGCAGCATCATCGAGCGCGAGCTCGCGGAGCTGCGCGAAAAATCCAACGCAATGCGAACGCAGTGGCAGAACGAAAAAGAAACCCTCGGCTCGGTTGGCAAGATCAAGAAGCAGATCGAGGAGGCGCGCATCGAGGCGGAGAAGGCAACTCGCACCGGCGACCTGGGCAAGGCAGCGGAGATCACTTATGGCACCATCCCGCAGCTCGACCAGCAGCTCCACGACGTGGAGCTGACGCTGGCGAGCAAGCAGGAAGGTGGACGGCAGTTCCTGAAGGAGGAAGTGACCGCCGAGGACATCGCTGAGATCGTTGCACGATGGACGGGGATTCCCGTTTCGAAAATGTTGGAGGGCGAGCGCGAGCGACTCACTCGTCTCGAGGAAGTTCTGGCGACACGTGTAGTGGGGCAGGGCGAAGCTGTGCGGGCAGTTTCGAATGCTGTGCGTCGCTCGCGCGCAGGACTGCAGGATCCCAATCGCCCCATCGGCTCGTTCATCTTCCTCGGGCCAACGGGTGTCGGGAAAACCGAGACAGCCCGCGCACTGGCGGAATTCCTGTTCGACGACGAGCAGGCAATGGTCCGCATCGACATGTCCGAGTACATGGAAAAGCATGCGGTCGCGCGGCTCATTGGCGCGCCGCCTGGATACATCGGATACGACGAAGGCGGGCAGCTCACGGAAGCGGTGCGGCGCCGGCCGTACTCGGTCGTCCTGTTCGACGAAATCGAGAAAGCGCATCCCGACGTGTTCAACATCCTTCTTCAGATTCTCGACGATGGACGGCTGACGGATTCACAGGGTCGCACAGTGGATTTCAGAAATTCAGTCATCATCATGACGTCCAACATCGGGAGCATGTTCATACTCGAGCACGGAACCGAGGACTGGGACGCGATAGAGAAGCAGGTCACGAGCGCCCTTCGGCAGCACTTCCGGCCCGAATTCCTGAATCGTGTGGACGACGTCATCATCTTCCGTCCGCTGGGTGAGGCCGAGATCGAGCACATCATCGAGCTTCAGCTAAAGCGGCTCGAGAAGCTCCTAGCCGACAGGAAGCTTCAGATCGAGCTCTCGCCAAACGCGAAGCACTTCCTCGCGAAACAGGGCTACGATCCCGCGCTCGGCGCGCGTCCGCTCAAGCGGGCAATTCAGCGGCTGCTTCAGAACCCGTTGGCCCTCGCAGTATTGGAGGGGCGATTCCTCGAGGGAGACAAGATCAGAGTCGACCTCGACGATAACGGCGAGCTCGCCTTCACGAATGTGTCGCGTCCAACGGCGGGAAAGGCAGAAGGGACGGATGGCACGCCGGGTGGGAACGGACCTGCCAGCGATGGCACGCCACCGCGACAGCGAAGGGCGGGAGCGGGCGCGGCAGGCTGACGCGTGAGCCTGACGCAGGCGCAGATAGATGAGCGTTTCATGCAGAACGCAATTGCGGTCGCGCATGACGCAACCCGACAGAACGAAGTGCCAATCGGAGCGATTGTCGTTAGCAACGGCGCGATCGTCGCCGCCGCGAACAATCGTACGGTGCGCGATCAGGACGCGACGGCACACGCCGAGCTGATCGCTATTCGCGATGCGTCAGCGGAGCTCGATCGTTTGCGCCTCGATGACTGTACGATCTATGTGACGCTCGAGCCGTGCGCGATGTGCGCGGGGGCGATGGTGCTGTCGCGCATCAGGCGCGTTGTGTTCGGCGCGTGGGACGAGAAAGCCGGCATGGCGGGATCCGTCGGCGATTTGCTCCGTCATCCCCGGCTGAACCACAGGCCCGAAGTTCAGGCCGGCGTACTCGCTGAAGAATGCGCGCAGATGTTGACGGAATTCTTCGAGTCGCGACGGGTGGCAACTTGATGGTGCGGCTTTTCTGCGCGGATTACCGGACGCAAGGTCGTGCGGGCGTGGTTGTTGTCCGCCCCGCAGCCACCCGATACTTTTCGAGCGCAGGACAGGTGGCCGAGTGGTTGAAGGCACCGGTCTCGAAAACCGGCATACCGGTGAACCCGGTATCGAGAGTTCGAATCTCTCCCTGTCCGTACCAAAATGCCCGCAGTTCGGAGCTGTCGGCAGTCAGGATAAAAAAAGCCCGCCAGGTTTGGCGGGCTTTTTTCAATGTCAGCGTGTGCCCAGCATGACCATTCACTTGGAGGTGTAAGTCCTTTGGGGAGTTGATCGCGACGACCCGAGCGAACCGCAAGGCGATGAGCGTGAGCGAGTTGCTGAAAGAAGCGGTGTAGCGAGACCTGC
>JBDSVO010000104.1:0-4410 GCA_039927215.1 Gemmatimonadaceae bacterium | reverse complement strand
CCGGTTTCGCTCACGTTCCTCGGCGGACTGTTCGAGGAGGCGAAGCTGCTCGCAGTGGCGATGGCATATCAGCAAGCGACGAAGTTTCACCTCGCGCGACCCCCAATTCCGCTGACGCCGCGGCCACTCGCTCCACCGCCACCGCCACCGCCACCGCCACCGCCACCGCCACCGCCGGCTCTACCCACCGGTCCCGTAGTGCCGGCCGCCAAGAGCATTCGAATCGTCAAAAGCTGACTCACGGCAATGAGGGTGAGGTGATGCAAGTAGAGCCGGTTGTTCTGGAAGGCGAGCGAGTGCGGCTCGAGCCGATGCGGCGCGATCATCTTCCCGCGCTTGCTGAGGCGGGACGTTACGACGAGCTATGGAAATGGACGAGCGCAATGGCAAACACTGAAGCGGCCATGGCGGAATACATGGAGGCGGCGCTCGCTGAAGCCGAGGCGCTCAGGTCGCTCCCCTTCGTGACCATCGACAAGCCGTCGGCGGCGATAGTCGGAAGCACTCGCTTCGGGAATATCGATCCTGCCAATCGCCGGGCGGAAATTGGCTGGACGTGGATTTCTCCGCAGTTCCAGCGGACATACGTGAATTCCGAAGCGAAGTACCTGATGCTTCGCCATGCGTTCGACGTCTGGGACTGTGTCCGCGTCGAGCTCAAGACAGACGTGCTCAACGAGAAATCGCGCGCGGCAATGCGGCGACTTGGCGCAGTAGAGGAAGGGGTGCTGAGGCGCCACATCATTACGCACAGCGGGCGGTTCCGGGACACCATCTACTACAGCATCCTCGATCACGAGTGGCCGGCGGTTCGTGCCCGGCTCGAGGTGCGCCTCCCACCGTCGTCTACTCGGGGATAGTGGCCCGCAACGTGCCCTCTGTTTAGTGTCCGCGCGAGCTCGCGCGGCGCCATCAAGGAGGAAGGGGACATGGGGATCTTCGATAACAAGCCCGGCTCGATTTTCGGAAACGATCCGGACGGCGGCATTCTGAACCGGAAGAAATCCGACAAGCCTGATTTTTCGGATTCTACCGCGGGAAGCTCCAATACCGGCCCAACGGGGCCAACAGCGGACTTCTCCGACGTGTCGGGAGGAGCCTCGACGGAGGCACCAACCAGCCGCGGTGGGCAAACCTATACCGTGAAGAGCGGTGATTCGTTGAGCAAGATCGCCAAACATGTTTACGGCGACTCCAACAAGTGGCACCAGATCTACGAAGCCAACCGCGACAAGATCAAGAATCCCGATCTTATTCACCCCGGGCAGGAATTCACGATTCCTGACGCCTGACAAACGAATCTCAGGAGAAGCCATGTACCGCTCCACAAGCGTGACCGTGCTGCGCGTCGTCGCGCTCGCACTCATCATTCCGATCCTCGCCTGCAAGAAAAAAGACGAGGGCTACACCGAGCCGAGTGCTTCGACTACCACGATGCCTCCCGCGGCTCCGGCGGCCACGCCCATCAAGGTTGCCGAGATCGATGTCGGCAAGGGCCTCAACGCCGACATGACCCTCAAGGACAACACTGATGACTTCGGCGTCCGCGACACCATCTATGCCGCGGTAAAGACTGAAGGAGCTTCAACTGGCTCGACGCTCGCCGCGAAATGGACATTCCAGTCGGGACAGACAGTGAGTGAGTCGTCGCAGAACATTTCCCCGTCCGGCGGAGAAACGAGACACGAATTCCATCTCTCGAAAGCCACCGCATGGCCCAAGGGGAACTACAAGGTCGATATTCTGCTTGACGGAGTGTCAGCCGGCACGAAGGATTTCAGCATCAAGTAGTCGTCGCGGCCCGCTGGGCAACGGCTGATATCCAAAAAAATTCCCGACGCCAATCGACGTCGGGATTTTTTCATATCCGAGTCAGTGCGAGCTTCAGACGATCATCAGGAGCAGGTCTTGACGCACGTAACGGGTTTGGACGTCGAAGACAGAGATCCTGTGGGGGTTGTGCTCAATGTCACCGTGTTCGACGTGTTCTTTCCGAATGTATGCGAAGTTGTGACGCCGGCCGCGGAAGAGCCGTCGCTGAAATTCCAGCTATAACTGGTTGCCCCTGTGGAGCTGGTGGCGTTGAACGAGCATGTGCGTCCGCTGCAGCTGTAAGTGAAGCTTGCGACTGAAGGAGTGGTGCTGCCTCCACCGCCTCCGCTCGCGGAACCCGTGTACAGGAGCAGGTTCACAGTTCCAGCGGGCAGATTCACGATTGCGCTGGAAGTCGCGTTGCTCGTGATCGCGGACGTCACCTGCGCCGGCGTCGCGCTCGGATTCGCTGCGAGGTAAAGCGCAGCCGCGCCGGCTACGTGCGGCGCTGCCATCGACGTTCCGCTGATTGTATTTGTCGCTGACGTGCTGCCGATCCAATCCGATGTGATGCCCACGCCCGGAGCGTTCACGTCGACGCATGATCCCCGGTTCGACCAGGAAGCGAAGCCGTCGTTGCTCGCTGTTGCGCCAACGGTAACTGCCGATGGCTCACTGGCGGGGGAGTAATTGCAGGCATCGGCTCCGCTGTTTCCGGCGGCAATCGCATACGTAACGCCAGCCGCAACCGAGCGCGCCACTGCTGCATTGAGTGTTGCTGAATAGCCTCCGCCAAGACTCATGTTCGCGGCCGCGGGAAGCGCCTTGTTCGCGGTGACCCAGTCGATTCCCGCGACCACTCCGGCGGTGGAGCCTGAGCCGCCGCAGTCCAGGACTCGTACTGCAACGAGATTGACATTCTTGGCGAGACCGTATGTCGTCCCACCAACTGTGCCGGCCACGTGCGTGCCATGACCGTTGCAATCAGCCGCAGATCCACCGGAGGTCACCTCATCGGTTCCCTTGACAGCGCGACCGCCGAAATCCGAATGATCAAAGTTGATTCCGGTATCGATGATGTACACAGTGACGCCAGTGCCATCCGTGGCATAGCTGTACGAGCCGTCGAGCGGGAGCGGATGCTGATCAACGCGGTCCAGTCCCCATGTTGCGCCCGACTGCGTCGTTATCGCTGTCATGACCTGATCGGCTTCGACGCGAGTTACGCGCGGATCCGCGGCAAGCAGGGCTGCAGCTTCGTCGCTGAGCCCGTCGATCGCGAAGCCCTTGAGCGCCGACTTGTAGATGTGGTTCAGCTTTCCATTGGCCTTGATCCCGAGCGACTTCGCTATGTCGTCGACATCCTGCACGTCATCGCGCAGCGTGACGAGATAGGCGCCCGGAACCATTGCGCTCTGCGATGCGGCGGGCCCGCGAAGCTGGAATTCCTGCTGAAAGGGGCCGGAAGTATCCTGACAGGCAGTCAGCGCAACGGCTGACAGGGAAAGCGTGGTAGTCCATCGCTTCATCAATTAACCCTCTCCAGGCAAGAATAAGTTTTTCGGCCGGCTGTCGAGACAGCGACGCTCCACGACGGACGGGCGAAAGTTCACGCAACGCCGGTCTGGAGCGCAGGAAAATTATGTTTCTACTATATCAGGAACCAGTCATCCTGTCCAGTTGGATAAACGACCAGTAATCCCGTCCAGTTTCCCCAGCCAGCGAGGCGTGAATGGCAAGTGAAGCAGACCCCGGCAAGGCGACCTTCCACCGCTGGGACGACATGCCGAAGGAGCGCGTCAACGACATGCTCGACAGGCGGTTAGTCAGCGGAGAGAGAGTGATGCTCGCCCACGTCTATCTGAAGAAAGGATGCATCGTGCCGAAGCATTCGCACGAGAATGAGCAGATCACCTACATCCTCGAGGGCGCGCTCAAGTTTCATCTGGGGGAGGACCAGCGCGAGGAGATTGTGGTTCATGCGGGCGAGGTCCTCCACATCCCGTCGAACCTTCCGCATCAGGCGGAGGCTCTTGACGACACTCTTGACGTCGACGTTTTCAGTCCGCCGCGGGAAGACTGGCTGAACAAGACCGACGCCTACCTCCGGAAATAGGCGATGGATCTCGGGCTGCGGGGAAAGGTTGCGCTCGTCGCAGCGGCGAGCAGAGGATTGGGACGCGCTGTCGCGGACGAGCTGGCTGCGGAAGGCGCATCACTCGTCATGTGCGCACGCGGCGAAAAAGCTCTCACCGAAGCTGCGGATGCAATCAGGGCGTCGGCTGGCGTGGATGTGGAAGCCGTCACTGCCGACGTCTCGCGACCGGACGATGTCGAGAAACTCGTCCACTCAGCGCTCGACCGGTTCTCGCGAATCGATATCCTCGTCACGAACGCAGGAGGCCCGCCGTCGGGAAAATTCGAGTCACTCGGACCGGAGAAGTGGAACGACGCGATTCAGCTCACTCTTCTGAGCACGGTGAACCTTTGTCGCGCAGTTCTCCCCGGCATGAGAGAGCGGCGCTGGGGCCGGATCATCAACGTGACTTCGATCACCGTGAAGCAGCCGGTCGAGGGATTGATGCTTTCCAACAGTCT
>JBDSVO010000103.1:0-5463 GCA_039927215.1 Gemmatimonadaceae bacterium | reverse complement strand
CGCGCTCGACGCATTCATCCGATCCGACGGCGCCCTCGGCCGCGCGGTATGCGCGGCGGATGACGAGGTCGACGCCCTGCACGATTCGGTTTTCCGGATCATGCTGACGCACATGATGGAAGATCCGAGGACTATCACGCCGTCGCTGGAGCTACTGCTGGTGAGCCGGAATCTCGAGCGCGTTGCCGATCTGGCGACGAACATCGGTGAAGATGCGGTCTATCTCGCCGAGGGAAAGCTCATCAAGCACCACGCGGAAGACGTGCGGTAGCCGCTGGCGGCCGCCGTTGCGCTCTGAGGTTCAGCCAAACACCGCCTGACCGTCGTATGCCGACAACACGCGCTTCACGTCCAGCGCCAACACCCGGAAGCGCTCGGCTGTCTCGGCGGGCAGCACCGGGTGCGTGAAGAGGATGACCGCGAACAGGTCGCCGGTCGCGAGCAGTCCACCAAACCCGACCACGGACCTGATTTCGCGCGGTATGACGAAATCCTCTTGCGCGGGAATGTACGGGCTTCTCAGTGCGTTCTCGACATGGGAAACGCCGTAACTTCTGCCCTCCAGGCGGTGCACCACATCAGGGACCGGACGCAGAACGACGTCGAGCTCGATGCCGAACTCCTTGATGAGCTGAGCGATCATCGGGGCGCGCTCGACCATCTCGGCGCTCGCCAGCGGTATGGCCTGATGGCCGCGTGAGGTACCTCGGGAATTCCACGCCGGCTGGTCGCCCGCTGTTCCGAGAAGCGTGAGACACTTCATGTCGCCGTCGACCGCGGATCCGCTCAGGCTCCTCGTGGCGAAGCTCTGCAGGTCCGGCGGCAGCTGTCTGAAAGAGTGCGTCTTGTAACACCGGACAAGCGCGCAAGCCGGCGAGCCTTTCGAGTCAATCAGCTCGTCGTAGAGACAGCGGCAAAGTCGCTGGGCCGCATCCTCCATAGTTCCGGAATCGGTGCGCAGCGACTGCAACTGGAGACTGCAGGCGAGCATGTCTCCGAGCGAAAACGTTTCGATCGTGTAAGGCATTGCCGAATCATATTGCCAGAACCCGGCCATCCGAACAACGTGAACGGTGCTAGTTCGCGGCGTTGATCCTGTAGCCGAAACCCCGCACGGTCTCGATCATGTCACCTGCGGCTCCGAGCTTCGATCTCAATCGCTGGACGTGCATGTCGACGGTCCGGGTTTGAATATCGGGCGCCGCCTCCCACACTGTCTGCAGCAAATGTGATCGACCCTGCACCCTTCCACGCCGCTCGGCAAGCAGCAACAGTAGCTTGTACTCGGTTGGAGTCAGCTCGACGGCACGATCGTCGACGCTTACGCGATGCGAGTCGCGGTCGATGAGCAGCGCGCCGATGCGGAGGGTCTCCGCCGCGTGCGCACTCGCCGCGCCCACACGACGAAGTATTGCCGCAACGCGAAGAACGAGCTCCTGCGGACTGAACGGCTTCATCAAATAGTCGTCAGCTCCGAGCGAGAGGCCTTTGATGCGGTCCGGCTCTTCCCGTCGGGCAGTCAGCAGCAGTACAGCAACATTTTTCGTCGCTTCGTCAGCGCGCAATGATTCGAGAATATCGAAGCCAGACATGTCCGGAAGCATGAGGTCGAGCACCACCAGGGCAGGGCGATCGCGTCGTGCTTTTTCCAGAGCGGTAGCGCCGTTCGACGCGGTCGCGACACCGTACCCCGATTTCGCGAGATGATAAGCCACGAGGGCGACGATGTCGGCCTCGTCATCGACGACCAGCACACGCTGCTCGGAATTTCCGTTCGTCGTCATGCACTGAAACGTGGTTCCGGGGCCACCGAAGCGTCAACGGAGGAACTGTCACGGTATCGTGACAAAACCGGTTCATGCGTTCCAGCGGGTGTTACCGGCGGCCCGCCGCCCGCTGCCCGCTGCCCGCTGCCCGTGCTAATCCGTTGTTCGCCGCTTGGAACGGTTCGCTCGCCTCGCGTCGGTGGTTTTGACCGCAGTCCAGGTTCTACTGTTCGCCGCACAGCACTTAAGAGCGCGAACCTCCACCGTCGGCGGAAACTCATTGAGCAAGGCACGTTCCGGATTCGGAAAGACAGCGGCTTTCGCACTCATCGTCGCGGCTTCGGCTAACTTCACACTGGCAAGCTGCTTCTCGGAAAAGACTACGGCAGGCCCACTTCCGCTGACCGGCGACTGCACGGTTCCGAACTCAGCTGCAGGCACAGTCGTAGTCCTCGTCCGCAATTTCACTTTTATCCCGGAGCAGGTGACCATCAAGCGCGGAAGCAAAGTCACCTGGGTGAATTGCGAAGACCCAGGTTCCGACGCCCACAGCGCCACTTCTGACGTGGGAATCTGGGATTCACCGTCGATTCCTGTTGGGGCGGTGTTCACCCGCACGTTCAATGACGCGACGGGCGACGTATTCAACTATCACTGCACGCCACATCCTTTCATGAAGGGGACCATCAATGTCGAATAGACTTGTGGCCCCTATTTTTTTTCACCGCTCCAAAGGAGGATAGATGACAGGTTCGAAATTGTTTGCATTGTCGGCGGCGCTGCTAGCGTTCGGTACCGCCTGCGATTCCACCGACAGCACTGATCCGACAGCTCAGACTTTTACGGCAAGTCTCAATGGAGCTAACGAACGGCCGAATGCGGTAACGACCCCTGCCACCGGTTCAGCCACTTTTACACTGTCGGCCGATGGAAACACGCTGACATGGAACGTGACAACTACGGGTGCGAACAACGTCACCGCGGCCCACATCCATGTTGGCGGAGCTCAGGTAGCGGGACCAGTCGTACTCGGCTTGTTCGCCGGCGCTGCCGCCAGCAATCCGGCCATTAGCGGTTCGATCACCCGCGCGGCGTTTGCTTCGCCACTCGGCATTTCGTACGATGCGCTGATTTCGCTGATGCGCAGCGGAGATACTTACGTCAACGTACACACCGATAATGGTGTGGCGCCGACCAATACCGGTCCGGGCGATTTCCCCGGGGGTGAGGTTCGCGGACAGATTTCGCTGACCCCGTAATCAGCGGGGCACCGCCTCGCGTGTAACCGCGGGCGGTGCCCCTCAGCCAACAACTCTCTCTGCTTTTGGCTCGGTCGGAAGTCTCGAGTCGAGCCACGCACGCCATCCACCGACAAGCGCGCGGGCTCTCGGCCATCCTGCCTTCCGAAGCTTGAGCGCCACACGGGCGCTCGTGGCTTCATCGTGTCAAGCGCAGTAGATCACGAGCGTTGCGTGCTTTGAAAGGCGCAGCTCCTTCGCATCTTGCACGGGATCGTCGGGCCGCAGGCGCAGAGCAATGCGAGACGCTTCGGGCAGCGCTTTCGATCGCAATACCGTTCGGAGCAGCACCGGGTCGGTCGAGGCTAGCGCCGCACCGAGTATTGCGGCGGCAGGACCGGGAAGGTCGAGCAGCAGCTATGCAGCGAGCGCCGTGAGGACGGCCGGGACAAGTGTCCCGGGGCCAAGGAGCCGCCACAGCATGAACCGGCGCGCCGTAGCTGTTTCGTGTCGATTGTCACCGCATCGCTGAAGAGCAGGAGGGCGAGCCCGAGCATCGCCAGCGCATGTAAGGCGGGGGAATCAAAGCCGACGTTCGTGATCCCAAGCCCCGAAGGGCCCAGGGCGGCCCTCAGCAGGAGGAAGATTGGAACGAGCGGGAGGCCCGTGCGCTCGATTGCGCCCGAAAGAAGCGACGCAATGACGATAACGATCCCGATCAGCGCAACGGTGGTGACGAAGCTTTCCATTCAAACCTTCCAAGTGCTTGAATTGTCAGACAGTACAAACCTTAACTGGACTCGTCGATGACGCTACACGTTCTCGCTGTCGTTCTTGCTGCTCTCACGGTCAATCCTTCGGTTCCAGTCTTTCGGGCGCCTGCGCAATCCGTTGAGGTATTCAACGGGCCAGTCGCGCAGGGTGCGTGGTTTCGCGTGCGCAACCTCAAGGGGGCGATCGAGGTCCGCGAGAGCACGGGAAGAAATGTCATCGTGACGGCGAGCCGCCGAGCTGGCTCAGGCGACGATGACGACGTGAGATTCGACGTGCGGCGCGACGGTGCGAATGTCACAGTGTGCGCAATCTGGCCACGAACGACGCGATGCGATGCCAACGGCTACAACGATGAAGGCGGCTATCGCCGGCGCAACGACGGAGGCATCGAGCGCGTGGACTTCGTCGTCGAGCTACCGAGGGGAATCAACCTTGTGGCCGGGACTGGCAATGGAACGGTCGAGGTTCGCAACACGGGCGCGGAAGTCAACGCCAGCTCCGGAAACGGCGAGGTAACTGTCGTCGGGGCGAGCGGTCGCGTGCACGCTTCCTCCGGCAACGGTGACCTGGAAATCGAGCGAGCGGGAGGCGCAGTCGAGGCGAGCACCGGGAATGGAGACATCACAGTTACGACGTCGATTGGCCCCGTCTCGGCCAGCTCCGGGAACGGTCGCATCGAGGTCGAGATGGCCTCACTAAGAAGCTCGGAGGACATGAGATTCAGCACCGGCAACGGATCGATCGATGTGGGTTTTCCCTCCAATCTCTCCGCCGTCATTGACGCGCGAGTGCCCTACAAGAATTTCGAGACTGACTTCCCGATCGAGATGGCGGCTGGGTGGGGTTCGAGCAGCGTCGAAGGGAAGATCGGGAACGGCGGCCGACGGATACGATTCTCGACGGGCAACGGTCACGTGAGAATTCGAAAGACGAGTTAGCGCGACACTCGCGCGGGGGTCGCAGCTTGACCCCGCGCGCCGCCAGCCGTACAGTCACGCGCCATGACTGCTCCGACTGGCTCGAACGTAGAGATCGAGGGACTCGAGCGCGCTGATCAGAGCGCGGCGCGAGGACACCTCGGCAGTCTGCTAGCGCTTCTCGCTTTTCTCTCTCTCCTCGTCGCGCCGCTCGGCAGCCTGAGCGTCGAGGCTCACAGGCTGGCCGCGATCATGGCGGCCGTCGTCATCCTCTGGATCAGCGAAGCGCTGCCGATGCCTGTGACGGCGCTCATCGGCTCTGTCGCGTGCGTCGTGATGCGTGTTGCGCCGGCGCGCGATGTATTCGCGCCCTTCGCCGATCCACTGATGTTCCTGTTCATCGGCTCGTTCATGATCGCGAAGGCGATCATGCTGCACGGGCTCGACCGGCGTGTCGCGTATGCGGTGCTCTCGCTTCGCATTGTGGGGTCAAGCCCGATGAGAATTCTCTTCGCATTCGGAGCGGTCACCGCGGCGATCTCCGCGTGGATATCGAATACCGCGACGACGGCGATGATGTACGCAATCGGGATGGCAATTCTCGCCTTCATGGCCGATTCCGCGAAGCGCGAAGGACGAAGGCTCGATCCGCGCTATGCAACCGCTCTCATGCTGATGACGTCGTTCGCGGCATCGGTCGGCGGACTCGCGACTCCCATTGGAACTCCGCCCAACGTGATAGGTCTCGGTTTCATTCGCCAGCTCACC
>JBDSVO010000102.1:0-5326 GCA_039927215.1 Gemmatimonadaceae bacterium | reverse complement strand
ATGCCGCGGCTGGAGGAATGTTTTTCCGCCGTCGTCGCGCACACACGGGCGGAGATCAATCCGAAAACGTTGATCATCGGCGGACGATCGATGGGCGGCCGCGCCGCATCGATGATGGCAGCGAGCGCCTTCAACTGTGATGGTCTACTTCTGCTTGCCTACCCACTGCATCCGCCGGGTCGGCCCGAAAAGCTACGCGACGCGCACTTGACCTCGATTGAAGTGCCCGTGCTTTGCTTCAGCGGAACTCGCGACCCGTTCTGCACGCGCGAGCTTATGGAGAAGGCCCTCAAGACGGTAAAGACTCGCTGGGACATGCAATGGATAGAGGGAGCGGACCACAGCTTCCACGTCCCTAGATCGTCACGAAAAACGGACGCGCAAGTGCTCGATGAGGTTGCGGACCACACACAGGGCTGGGTGAAGACCCTCACATCATAAATGTGATGCCCTAGCGGTACGCGTTTTGAATAGTTGGCTCTTGATCCTTACCACGCCCAATCAGGAGTTAACAACAATGCAAATCCACCGAACGAGATTTCTGCCCGGCGCAGCGTGGAGCGTGGCCCTGTCGCTGGTCGCCGCGTCAGGCCTTGCTGCGCAGACGCGCGTCGTACTGCCCGAAGGCAGTGTAATTATCGTACGCACCGCAACAGCACTTCAATCCAACGCCGTACAGGCCGGACAGAGCTTTTCGACAGCCGTTGTCGACACTGTCAGCGCCGATCAATACACGGTCATCCCGGCCGGCAGCCGCATTCGCGGCGTCATTTCCTTCGTCCAGCCGGCAACTCGCCAGCAATCGGGCGTCATCGAAGTCACCTTCGATCGTTTGACACTGCCTGACGGCACCGTCTATCCGATCGACGGCCGACTCACCAGCACCGACGCAACGGAACGACGTCAGATCGATGCCGATCCCAACGCACGCGTGGTTCTCGTCGGTGGACGCGGCGGCATCGGTGCACAGATTTTGGGCGCCGGCTCCGAGAACAGTCCCGCATCGGGAATTCTCTCGGCGCTCGGTGGTCTCCTGGGTGCGTCGACGGCACAGAACGTCAATGTTCCCGCGGGCACCCGCCTCGCGGTCCAGCTCGACCAGCCGCTGACGTTGAGGGCGCGCGGCGCGATGCGAGCAGCGGACGCCTACACGGTGTACACAGCCGCTGACAGAATTCGCGCCGCACAGCAGGCGCTGGCTCAGCAGAATTACTATCGCGGCACGATCACCGGTGAGCTCGACGACGCAACGCAGCGCGCGCTGTTCGAGTATCAGGTCGACAAAGGATTGAGCGCGACAGGCAACCTCGATTGGCGCACTGCACGCTCACTCGGCCTGGTGACAACGGGTGGCGCCGTCGGCGCAGAATCGGTCGGATCTTCATACGGCGCCGTGCTTACCGCGGAGTCGGCAGCGACCCTGCGTCGTAACGCGCAGACCCTCGTCAGCCGTCAGCGGATGGATCTCTCGGTTTCTGGCACGGCCACGGTGAATGCGGGCCGAGCGTACACAGCCGGCGACGTCGATCTCTGGTTTGCGCTCTCGGCGTTCGCGGACAACGCATCGCTGTACGAGCAGCTCGTTCGCACTGGCGGCAACGCCGACGCGGCAGCAGTAGCGGGCCGTTCGGTGATCACGGCAGCGCGACGGGTTGATACTGCGATGCAGCAGGCCCGTCCGTCGTCAGCAGTTCAGACGGGCTGGGCGACCATTCGCCGGCAGCTCTCCACAATTGATGCGAGCTATGCGAACAGTTATTGATCGCAGGCATTCGGTATGACCACGCGCGCCGTTCGCCTGCATTGGCGGGCGGCGCGCGTTTTTTCCGCTCATGACGTACCGGTGGTAACTTTGAAATAATGCGATCACTCTCGCAACAACCGACGCCGATCGTTCTGTTGACGATCGTCATCACCGCGTGCAGCACTGCCACGGGCGGACGAGTTACGCCAACTCCGTCACCGGCGCCGACCGTTCAGACCAACCCTGCGGGTGTCGCCCAGGCGAGGCAGGACAGTCTGCGGCATCCGTATACCGAAGCGGACGTCCAGTTCATGTATAACATGATCGGCCACCACGCACAGGCCGTTGTGATGGCCAACTCGGCGCCGACTCATGGCGCGAGCCCCTCGGTGCTCGTTCTCGCCCAGAGAATCATCAACGCTCAGCAGGACGAGATCGGAACAATGCAGCGCTGGCTACGCGACCGGCTAAAGCCCGTTGCCGACGCCAGTGGAACATCCATGATGATGATGAACGGCGTCGCGCATGAGATGCTGATGCCCGGTATGCTCACCGATGCCCAGATGAAGCAGCTCGACGCGGCGAAGGGCAAGGAGTTCGATCGCCTGTTCCTGACCTTCATGCTCCAGCACCACGGCGGCGCAGTCACAATGGTGAAGGAGCTGTTCGACACCTACGGAGCCGCGCAGGACGAAATCGTGTTCAAGTTCGCCTCCGACGTCAACGTCGATCAGCAGACGGAGATCGCGCGAATGCAACGAATGCTCGCGGCGCTCACTATGGGAGGACAGTCCCCGTAGTCCCGCGTTTTCTGGTACTTTTTACTTCCCACTCGGCCTAATCGAAGGAGCTTCCACCATGGCATTCAGAACTCACGTTCATCCTGTCGCAGCAAGGCGGACCAGCCCGGCTGCAATGGCCATCTCGCTTTCTCTTCTTGTCGCTCTCCTGTCAGCGGTGGCGTGCGCGACTGCGACATCGTCGTCTTCGGGGACCGCTAGTGCATCCAGATCGGGTATCCCCGATCCGCGCGTAGGCCTTCGCGGAGGGAAGACGGACGCAGCCGAGATTGGTTGGAACATCCGCCGTGTATCGACGACACCTACTCCCGAAAAATTTGCCGATGTCATGAACTCCGACCTGGCGTTCACCGGTAAGTACGCGATTCAGGGCAGCTTCAACGGTTATCAGGTCTGGGACATCTCCAACCCACGCCAGCCGGTCCTGACAACGGCTTACTACTGTCCCGCGTCGCAGAGTGACGTGTCGGTCTACAAGAATCTGCTCTTCGTATCCGGGGAGAACCTGAGCGCGCGTATAGACTGCGGGGCTGAAGGTGTGAAGGACACTGTCAGCAAAGATCGTTTGCGCGGAGTTCGCATCTTCGACATCAGTGACATCACCAAGCCGAAAAACGTCGGCAATGTGCAGACGTGTCGTGGCTCGCATACTCACACTGTCGTGGAGGATCCGAAAGACGCCGAGAATGTTTACGTCTATATCTCGGGTTCCGGCAGCGTTCGTTCGGCGAAGGAGCTGGCCGGCTGTTCGGAGTTGACGCCTGACAAGGATCCCAACTCGGCGCTGTTCCGCATCGAAGTCATCAAGGTGCCTGTCGCCCATCCCGAACGGGCAGCGATCGTCAGCTCGCCGCGAATCTTCAACGATCTCGTAGCACCAGCTCGGCACGGCGAATCGCCCGAGGATATCGCTCTTGCAAAGAAAGCGGCCGATTCTGCCCGTGCCGCGGGCGGATACACGCTGGTAATCGGGGGCATGGAGATGGTCGCGCCTAACGGCTTCATCAAGGAGCAGCTTGACCAGATCATCAAGGCGCGCAATGGAACTGGCGCGCCGACCGCCGCCGACAGCGCTAAGCTGCGCGCGGAGCTTCCGGGTATCGTCGCGAAGATGGTTGGTGAAGCGCCGGGTTCAGGCCCTCGTCCCGGCCCGACCCAGTGTCACGACATCACCGTGTACCCGGGAATCGGTCTGGCCGGAGGCGCGTGTGGCGGCTATGGCTTGCTGCTCGACATTCGCGATCCGGCGCATCCGGTTCGCTTCGCCGCAGCGGCGGATTCGAATTTCTCGTACTGGCATTCGGCGACGTTCAACAACGACGGCACCAAGGTCCTGTTCTCGGACGAATGGGGCGGCGGCGGACAGCCGAAATGCCGCAGCACGGACAAGCCCGAGTGGGGCGCGAACGCGATCTTCACGATCGTCGATAGGAAGATGCAGTTTCAGAGCTACTACAAGATGCCCGCCGCCCAGACCAAGGAGGAGAACTGCGTTGCCCATAACGGGTCGCTCATTCCGGTCCCCGGGCGCGACATAATGGTCCAGGCGTGGTATCAGGGTGGTATCTCGGTGTTCGAGTGGACCGACGCCGCTCACCCGAAGGAGATCGCGTACTTCGATCGTGGCCCCGTGGACTCGACGAGAATGGTGATGGGCGGCTCGTGGTCGTCGTACTGGTACAACGGCGTCATCGTCAGCTCCGAGATTGCTCGTGGTCTCGACATTTTCGAGCTGACGCCGAGTGCGTTCATCTCACAGAACGAAATCGACGCGGCGAAGACGGTAGTGTTCGATCACCTGAACACGCAGGGGCAGCCGAAGTTGGTCTGGCCTCCGAGCTTTGCGCTGGCGCGCGCGTACGCCGATCAGCTCGAGAGGGGAAATGGCCTGGCGGGGGGCAGAGTTACCGCGGTGCGGAATGCGCTGACAAATGCCGAGAGAGCAACAGGTGCGCAGCGAAAAGATGCGTTGACTCAACTCGCAACGCAGCTGGACAGTGACGCGAACGGCGCGCGGGATGCCGCAAAGGTGAGAACGCTGGCCGTAGCGGTGAGGAGTCTGGCAGCGGCTACGTCCTGACAACAGCCATTGGTACGGGCGGCGCGTTACGGGTAACGGGTAACGCGCCGTTCTGTGTTTATCCGCTACTCGATGAGCACTGCGGTGCCCGATGCACTGACCATGAGCATGCCTCCGCCCTGCCCCATGCTGATGTTCTCATAGTCAATGTCAACGCCGACGACTGCATTCCCGCCGAGCGCGGCGGCCGCTTCCTGCATTTCCGTGAGCGCAATGTCCCGCGCCGAGCGCAGCTCATTTTCGTACGCAGCGGACCGCCCGCCGACGATGTCGCGAATTCCCGCGAAGAAGTCCTTGAAGATGTTCGCGCCGAGTATGGCTTCTCCGGTGACGATTCCGAGGTACTGCCTGATTCTGGTGCCTTCGAGCGTGGGGGTGGTGACAATCATCATTGTTGGCATTCCCTTTTGAGGTAGTGAGTTCAGCTGGCGGCTACAGTTGTTGCGGTCGCGGCGGCGGCTGAGGACGCCTGATCGCGCCGGCGTTTCGCGGCCATCGCATCGATGTCACTCGTGCTCTTGGCGCGCCGGTTTGACGCGAGGCTCACGACCCCTCGGCCGAATCCCTTGAGACCGTTGTGCCAGATCACAGCGCCGGACTGCGGATCGAGACGCCATACCTCTCCGCTGTTGGCGACAATAAGCGCCTCGCCGTCCCAGAGTACGGTGACGAAGTCGGACCCGCGGAGCTGCGTGCGCCACA
>JBDSVO010000101.1:0-3313 GCA_039927215.1 Gemmatimonadaceae bacterium | reverse complement strand
AGCCTCCCTCGGTGCCCGGCGCCAGCTCGTTTCTGAGTCTGATGTTGGCGAACGTGCCGCGCATCATGACTTCGTGGTTTCCCCGCCGCGCGCCGTATGAGTTGAAGTCGACGGTCTTCACTCCCTGCGCGATCAGCCATTTGCCTGCCGGGCTCGCGGCGGGAATCGATCCTGCCGGAGAGATGTGATCGGTAGTAATCGAATCCCCGAACATACCGAGCGCGCGGGCTCCGGTTATCGGCTTCACGCCGGGCGGCGTCAGTGTCATGCCATCGAAGAATGGCGGATTCTTGACGTAGGTCGAGCTTTCATCCCAGGCGTAGAGATCACCTTCGGGGACGGGAAGCGACCGCCAGCTGTCGTCGCCGTGAAAGACGTTCGCGTATTGATCGCGAAACATTTCCGCTTTGACCGAGCGCAGAATTTCTTCCTCGACTTCCTTTGGCGCGGGCCACAGGTCCCGGAGAAAAACAGGCCCGTTCGTACCGACACCGATCGGCTCTGTGTTGAAGTCGATGTCCATACGGCCGGCGAGAGCGTAAGCAACGACGAGCGGTGGCGACGCCAGATAATTGAAGCGCGTGAGAGGATTGATCCGCCCCTCGAAGTTCCGATTGCCAGAGAGCACCGCGGCAACAACGAGCTTGTTCTCCTCGACGGCATCCGCAATTGGCTGCGGCAATGGTCCGGAGTTGCCGATGCAGGTGGTGCAGCCGTAACCAACGACGTTGAACCCCAGCTTGTCGAGATCGTCCATCACGCCCGCTTTCCGGAAGTAATCGGTGACGACCTTAGAGCCCGGCGCGAGACTCGTTTTCACCCAGGGCTTGGTCTTGAGCCCCGCCGCGACCGCGTTGCGCGCCAGAAGTCCCGCCGCGAGCATCACGCTGGGATTCGACGTATTGGTACAGCTCGTGATCGCAGCGATTACGACTGCGCCATGTCGGAGCCCGAACGACTCTCCGTTCATCGTCACTTTGACCGCCGACTGTTCCCCTGCCTGCTCGTCGTGATTCGCGGCGATTACCGTATGCGACAGCTGCGGCGACGCGGCGACGGACATCGCCTGCCTCGCGGCCGCAGCGGCGGCCATTGTTCCCGTGCGATCGAGATCGGCGTGTAGCGCCTCGCGAAACATTGATTTCGCCAGCTTGAGCGGCACTCGGTCCTGCGGCCGCTTCGGGCCAGCGAGACTAGGCTCTATGCTTCCAAGGTCGAGCTGGACCGTGTCCGTGAAAACCGGATCGGGCGTGTCATCCGTGCGATACAATCCTTGAGCTTTCGTGTACGCTTCGACAAGCATTGCCTGCTGCTCGTCGCGCCCGGTGAAACGCAGATACTTCACCGTTTCCGCATCCACGGGGAAGAATCCCATCGTCGCTCCGTACTCGGGGGCCATGTTGCCGATTGTCGCGCGATCGGCGAGCGAGAGCGATGACAAACCGGCGCCGTAAAACTCCACGAACTTGCCGACGACTTTTTTCTTCCGGAGCTGCTCGGTAACCGTGAGCACGAGATCGGTCGCCGTCGCGCCCGGAGGCAGCTTTCCATAAAGCTTGAATCCGACTACCTCCGGAATCAGCATCGATACAGGCTGGCCCAGCATTGCGGCTTCTGCTTCGATTCCGCCGACGCCCCAGCCGAGCACGCCGAGTCCGTTGATCATCGTCGTGTGTGAGTCTGTGCCGACGAGAGAATCCGGATAAGCGAGCGTCTCGCCGTTTTCTTCCTGTGTAAAGACGGTCTTCGCCAGGTACTCGAGGTTGATCTGGTGCACGATACCAGTGCCCGGCGGAACAACCCGGAAATTCCGGAATGAGTTCTGGCCCCAGCGAAGAAACGCGTAGCGCTCCTTGTTCCGGTCAAACTCCTTTCCGGTGTTGATCAGGTATGCCGCTTCGGTTCCGTACTCGTCAACCTGCACGGAGTGATCGATGACGAGGTCGACGGGCTGAAGTGGATTGATCTTCCTGGCATCGCCGCCGAGCTTCGCGAGCGCGTCACGCATTGCGGCAAGATCGACCACAGCTGGAACGCCCGTGAAATCCTGTAGTAGGACTCGGGCGGTGCGAAATGCGATTTCCTTCTCGACTTTTCCTCTCACATTCCACTTCGCCAGCGTCTCGATGTCAGCCGCCTTGACGAATTTGCCATCCTCATTGCGAAGGAGGTTTTCGAGGAGGATTCTGAGGCTGAACGGGAGGCGGGCAGCGTTGCCGCCGGAGAGTGAATCGAGGGAGTCGAGCCGGTAATACGTGTACTGCCGTCCGCCGACTTCGAGTGTCGCGCGGCTGCCGAAAGAGTTCGGGTTTGTCATTTGTCTTTCTCTGGAACAGGCCGCGCTGTGCGCGTGCCGGTTGTCCGCTGAGCCACTGCCGGACTGTAGATCGTTCGTTCCGGCAGGCTATCCTAAATCTAGCACAATCATGGAGCTGCCCCGGAAAGCCTGAGAAGGGGGCCAAAATCAACTGAGGAAATCACAGATGCGAGCGGCAAGAAGCATAGCGGCCAGTTTCTAGATTGAACCTGCACGGCGCCTACGAGTTCCTTTACGCGAGATGTGAGACGACCAAACTGGTGTCTCGCTTTGAAGAGAAGCCGGAGGTGTAACGAAGGTTCAATCTAGAAACTGGCTGCTGTGCTTCTGGCGTCTCGCATTTGTGACTTTCTCAGTTTGTTGTTATGCAGCCCCCGCACTCTCAGCTGGAGGAACTTCCAATGCTTCGGGCGGGTTCTCCATCTTCGCGGGCTCGAGTGGCGTCACCTCAATAGCATATGTCGGGCAGTGCTGAACGAAATCACCGTCGGCCGGTGACCACTCCACATTCGGAGTCCACGGCACCGCCTTCCCGAACTCGTCCATTGCCATTGCCTGCGGCGCGAGCGACGCGCACAGCGTGCAGCCGATGCACTTGTCTCTGTCGACGCTGATCCGCATCGACCGCAGCGGAAAGATTCCCGTCCCTGCACCCAGCGTGCTCTCGAATCCCTCGAGCGCCTCGACCGCAGCGCGATAGCCCGCCTCCATCAGCTCGTCCGCATGTGAGAAGCTGAACCATCCGATATGTGTCACCCTTGGACGGATCAGCGTCATCGGCGGACCGGCCCAGTGCTCCAGCGGCGCGAGCTGAAGCGCGTGCATCATCGTCGTGGCCGCGCGCATGTAGATCGCGCTGAAGCCGTGATTCGCGATGTCTTTGTCGGTCAGTATCGCGCTGCTCCCCGTATCGACAGCGATCACGGCATCCATTCCTCTCCCGGCAATCGCAACAGGGAGATTGTCCATCACTCCACCGTCCACGCAGGGACGTCC
>JBDSVO010000100.1:0-3116 GCA_039927215.1 Gemmatimonadaceae bacterium | reverse complement strand
TTGAGAAATCGCGCCTGGTCCCGGCTCATGCCGAACGTCTCGATCCCCGACACCGCCTCCGCTTCGCGAATACCACGCTTGATCGCGAGCACCTCGGGAATGTCTACTTGTCCGGGCTCCTTCTGCGCGAGAAAACGCTCCACCTTCTCCAGAACGGGCGCAATGCCGGTGTCCCGCGTGATGAAATCACGGTTTACCCGCCGCAGGAAATCGACATACCGCCGCACCTCGTGGTCGAACACGGCGATGTTGCCGGACGTCTGATACGCCACCACGATCTTGTTCGCGTTCTGATGCAGCTTGTGAAGAATCCCACCCATCGAGATCACGTCGTCGTCCGGGTGGGGAGAGAAGACGACAATGTTCTGTCTCGAAGGAAGCTTGCTCTTTCCGCGCACTTTCGAGATCAGCGCGTTAAAGACTTCACCGTTGAGCGGACCCGCTGTCTGGTAGCGCGCGAGCAGCGAGCTCAAGTGGTGCTCGCGGTAGTCGAGTGTGTCGAGCTTGAGAATCGACTTGCCGGTAACGGCGCTCAGCCAGATCACCGCGGCCACTTCGAGCGCCGGCGTCCATTCCACTTCGCCCGTTACCCAGGGCGTCCGAACGCGAGTGAGGTCAGCGGCTGCGGCTGGGTCTACATAGAACACAGCGTTGGGATGCATCTGCAGGTACGTCGCCGCGACATCGGGGTCCGGCTCGCCCTCCACGGCGCGCTTGATGATCGCCGATTTGTGCTCTCCCGTTGCTATCAGCGCGATCTCTCGCGCCTCCATGATCGTCGCGACTCCCATCGTGACTGCTTCCGTCGGGACGTTGTCCTCGCCGAAGAAATCCGCGGCCGCGTCACGCCGAGTCACCGTGTCGAGGGCGATCAGCCGGGTTCGCGACTCGATGCCGGAGCCCGGCTCGTTGAATCCGATGTGTCCAGTCTTTCCAATGCCAAGGATCTGAATGTCTATACCGCCTGAATCGCGAATGGCCTGCTCATACGCTGCCGTCTCGGCTGCGATCTGTTCGCGCGGCACGTCACCGCGGGGAACGTGTACGTTTTCCGGCTTGACGTCGATCTCGTCGAAGAGATTCTCCCACATGTAGCGGTTGTAGCTGTGAATGCTCTCGGGCCGCATCGGGAAATACTCGTCTAGATTGAACGTCACGACGTCGGAAAAATCGAGGCCCTCTTCACGGTGCAGCCGCGCGAGCTCTCGGTAGATCCCGATGGGCGTGCTGCCAGTCGCGAGTCCAAGAACGGCGTGCCCGCCGGCCTCGCGCCGCTCGGCGATCACATCCGCGATGCGGCGGGCAATCACTCGCGACACTTCATCGTATTCGGCGATCACCACAGGAATGCGCTCTCTTACCTGCGGGCTCATTGGCGAGGCCCGCCAGCTTCCCAGTCGATGAGCGGCGCGTCCGTGATCGATCGCTGGACGGCATCGGCGACAGCCCGCCGCAACGCGAAGACTCTCGTGTTCTCGCGAGTCGGGTTCACGCGGTTTGTGAGTAGAATGACAAAGAGATCGCGCGTCGGATCGATCCAGATCGAGGTACCCGTAAATCCGGTATGACCGAAGCTGCGAGGCGAAAAGAAACGGCCGGCGCTCGAGACGGCGGAGGGAGTGTCCCAGCCGAGCGCTCTGCTGGAGCCGCGAATCTGAGGCGCTGTCCACCTTGCGACAGTTGCCGGGCTCAGAATCCGCACGCCGTTGTATTGACCGCCGTTCAAGAGCATCTGAGCGAAGATCGCAACATCGGGTGCAGTTGAAAAGAGGCCCGCGTGACCCGCAACCCCGCCCATCGCGTCTGCGTTCTCGTCGTGAACGCGTCCCCAGACGAGCCCGCCGCGGGCGGTATCGATCTCTGTTGGAGCGATTCGCGGCTTAAGCGTCGAATCGGGGTTGAACTGAGTACTCGTCATGCCGAGGGGGCGAAAAATCTTCTCTTCGGCCAGCCTGTCGAGGGGCGCTCCGCTGATCGCCTCGAGAACGAGCTGCGTGAGGATCATCTCCCAGTCACTATATATGGTAGTGGTGCCGGGCACAGCCTTCAGTGGCCGCTGATTTATCTGTTGCAGGTACTGCTCGCGCCCCCGAAAAGTCCTGAACAAGGGAGCAAACGCTTCGAGCCCTCCCCGATGCGTCATTGCCATCCGCATGGTGATCAGCGCCTTGTCGGGTGCATTGAATCCCGGGAGATAGCTGGCGATTGTGCGGTCGAGGTCCAGGAGTCCCTGTTCCTCGAGTATCATCGCCAGCGTAGTTGTAGCGACGACTTTGGTGACCGACGCCATGTCGAAAATCGTGTTGACGTCGACATGCGCTGAGGCGACCGCAGTATCGAGCCTCCCGTAGGCCTTGAGATGAACGAGCCGGCCGTATCGTCCGACAGCGAGCGTTGCGCCTGGGGCTGCTCCGTCAGCCAGCGCGCTGGAGACGAGCGAATCGAGCGTCGCGTTGAGATCGCTGTTCATGCCAACGGCTGCCGGCGGCGCGGAGACGAGTGTGTTCACTGGGGCGATGCGAGAAGTGGTTGACGCCGTAGTCGCAACGGTCGCGCAACCCGCGGCTCCCGCGATGAGGACCAGTGCGTTAACCCATCTCATCTCGAAGGTGCCGTTCGCGCGCGCTCGATGCCTGCACCGAGTGTGTAATACGGTGGCAGCGAAATCGGGAGTTTTCCCGTGATCGGGTTTATTCCCAGCAGCCCAGCTGCTGCCGCTCGCTGCGACAGCGGCGTACCGCCCCACGCGAGAAGAAACGCGGGCACTTCGGGGATGTAATTGAGAACGTAAGGACTCCCGAAAGAGATCGCGATCAGCGGCTTACCCGATGCAGCCAAAGTGGCGATCAGCGAGGAAAATCCGCTTTTCGCGCCGATCGAACCGCTGAACTCGCGCGGCGAGACATACACCGATGCTATCACCACGTCGGCCGAATCGGCCAGACGGCGGATCGCCAGGTATTCATCGGACGTCGTCCGATCGTCCGTCCGGGCTGCCACCACTGTATAACCGGCGCTGTCGAGCTGGTCGTTGAACGTTCGCGACGCAATCAGATCGCTGGACTCTGCGTAAGTGATCGAGAGAATCCGGCGAGTTGCGGGACTGATTGGAACCA
>JBDSVO010000099.1:0-18710 GCA_039927215.1 Gemmatimonadaceae bacterium | reverse complement strand
AGCGATCGCATCCGCAACGAGGCTCGCGTTCCGACGATTGCGGTGGGCAACATTACCGAAGCCGACCAGGTCAACTCGATCATTGCCGCGGGCCGCGCCGACCTCGTCGCAATCGGAAGACCTCATCTCGCCGACCCTCAATGGACGCTGCATGCTGCGGCGCAGCTGGGCTTTTCGGGGATACGATGGCCGGTGCAGTATTACCTGGGCCGAGTGCAGCTGGAGCGTGAGGTTCAGCGGGCGAAGGAGATGGCGGCGAGTGCACCTATGACACGGAAGACATAGATCCATGGCCGAAGTGGGCGGAACGCAAAAACCAGCGCCAAAGAAAGGCCGGGCTTCGAACAGAGACCGCGACTGCTATCTCGAGGGTCAGCACGCGGTAGTCACAGGAGCAAGCCAGGGAATCGGAGCCGCAATTGCCGCGGCACTGGCCAGGCGCGGTGCAAACCTCACCCTGATGTCCCGCTCAGTGGACAAGATGGAGCGGAAGGCCGAGCTCATCCGGGTCGACTGCGGCGCGACGGTGACTGTCGTGGAGTGTGATGTCACCGACGACATGTCCGTGCGAGCGGCTTTCAAAGGGGCGGTCGACTCGCATGGAACGATACGCGTCCTGGTCAATAACGCCGGCGCTGCGGAAGGTGCGCCATTTTCCAGGATGACGCGAGACATCTGGGACCGGATGATCGCAGTCAATCTCACTAGCATCTACGCCTGCACCGCAGAGGTGATTCCGGGAATGCTGGCGGCGAAGCAGGGGCGAATCGTGAACATTGCGTCGACCGCAGGCCTGCGTGGATACAAGACAATGACAGCGTATTGTGCGGCGAAGCACGGCGTGGTCGGACTCACTCGGGCGCTGGCGCTCGAGACAGCGAAGCATGGGATAACGGTCAACGCTGTCTGTCCTGGCTACACCGACACACAGCTCACGGACGGCTCGGTCGAGAATCTGGCCGAAGTGTTCAAGACCACTCTCGAAGAAGCGCGAGCGATGCTGGTGCGGACGATTCCACGTGGATCACTCATCAAGCCTGAAGAAGTAGCGAGTGCCGTTTCGTGGCTGTGCAGTCCGGAATCGTCGGCGGTCACGGGGATTGCGCTTCCAATTGCCGGAGGAGAAATCGTTTGAGCTCAACGATTGCAGCTGCGACACTGAAGCCGGAGCATTTCGCGTGGGAGGTGGCGGATGGGATTGCCATGATCACGCTCAACCGCCCCGAGCGGAAGAATCCGCTGACGCTCGAGTCTTACCGCGAGCTGACCGACACGTTTCTCGCGCTGCAGCACGTAAACGACGTTCGAGTAGTGGTTATGACAGGCGCGGGTGAGAACTTCTGCAGCGGTGGTGACGTGCACGACATCATCGGGCGCCTGATCGAGATGAAGCAGGCCGGAGACCGCCGTGGGCTCCTCGCTTTCACGCAGATGACCGGAGATCTCGTAAAAGCAATGCGCGCCTGTCCACAGCCGATTGTCGCTGCAGTTGATGGAGTGTGCGTTGGAGCGGGGGCGATTCTCGCGATGGCAAGCGACTTTCGCTATGGGACCGCCCGCAGCAGAGTCGCATTCCTCTTCGTGAGGGTCGGCCTCTCCGGCGCCGATATGGGCGCATGCGCAATCCTCCCGCGCATCATCGGCTTCGGGCGTGCCGCGGAGCTGCTTTATCTCGGGCGAACGATGGCGGGGGAGGAGGCCGAGCGGTGGGGCTTCTATAATAAGGTATGCGCGCCCGAGAGCTTGCTCGCCGACGCATCCGACCTCGCGACTACTCTCGCCAAGGGACCAACCGCTGCGCACGCGATCACCAAGCGGTGCCTGCACGAGGAATGGTCCATGAAGATTGACGAAGCTCTCGACTTCGAGGCCCAGATGCAGGCGCAGGCCATGATGACGGAAGACTTCGAGCGCGCATACCAGGCGTTCGTCGAGAAGAAGAAACCGATATTCGAAGGAAACTGAGAAGTGGATTCAGCGACGCTCGATTGGCCGTTCTTCACCGATTCGCACCGCGAGCTCGCTGCAAAGCTGGATGAGTGGGCGCGACGTGAGATAACCGACAGCATCGCCGGAACATCGAGCAGTGTCGACGCTGCGTGCCGGGCAGTGGTGAGAAAACTCGGAGCGGCGGGTTGGCTGCGATACACGGTTCCTGCGGCGTACGGCGGTGTCCACGAAAGGCTCGACGTGCGCTCACTGTGCATTGCGCGTGAGACGCTCGCCCGAATTTCCGGCCTCGCCGACATCGCGTTCGCCATGCAGGGACTCGGCGCCGGCCCCATCACGCTTTTTGGATCGGATGCGCTCAAGGAGCGATATCTCCGTCGCGTTGGAGCGGGCGAAGCGATTGCTGCATTCGCGATCTCGGAGACTGACGCTGGGTCCGATATCGCGGCAATGAAGACAATCGCGCGTCCCGAAAAAACCAGCTACGTGATCGACGGCGAGAAGACCTGGATCTCGAATGGCGGAATCGCCGACTTCTACGTGGTTTTCTGCCGGCTGGAATCAGAAGGCGTGCCCGCGTCACGACGCAAGCCAAAGGATCTCGGGATGCAGGAAGCTTCGACACGTGCCGCGACCGCCCGCCCGGAGTTCATCGCGCTCGTCGTCGGGCCGGGCGACTCGGGATTTTCCGTTAGCGAGCGGATCGAGACGCTGGCGCCACATCCGCTGGCGCGGATTCGGTTCGAGAATTGTCGCGTGCCTGCCGATCGCGTTGTGGGTGAGCCGGGTAAGGGCCTCAAGGTTGCGTTGGGAACGCTCGATGTCTTTCGCTCGACGGTTGGGGCGGCGGCGCTCGGGTTTGCGCGTCGCGCACTCGATGAGGCGCTGGCTCACGTGTCAGACAGAAAGATCTTCGGTCAGCCACTCAAGGATTTTCAGCTCACCCAGGCGCGCATCGCGCAGATGGCAACATCGATCGATGCCAGTGCGCTGCTCGTGTATCGAGCCGCGTGGGCGCGGGACAACGGTGCCCCCCGCATCACGAGAGAGGCGGCGATGGCCAAGATGTACGCGACAGAAGCAGCGCAGCGCGTAATCGACGACGCTCTTCAGCTCCTCGGCGGGCGCGGCGTCGTCGCGGGTAATCCTGTGGAACAGCTCTACCGTGAGATTCGCGCGCTTCGGATATACGAGGGAACCACAGAAGTCCAGCAGCTCGTGATTGCTAGTCAGGTTCTCGATGCTTACGCGAAAAAGGACGCGGTCGATGCCTGAGACGCTGGTCGCGACCGGTCACATGGACACATTCTGCGCCGACCGTTTGCCACCACGCGATCTGTGGCCGGTACGTGACTGGACGGGCATACCGGAGCTGACGTATCCCGATCGATTGAACACTGCGACGGAGCTTCTCGATCGGATGGTTGAATCGGGAAATGGTGACCGGCCTGTGTTCCGCTATCCGGAGGGCGTTTGGACGTACGGCAATCTCCTCGAAAAAGCCAACAGGATCGCGCACGTCCTGGTGGATGATCTCGGCGTCGTCGCGGGTAATCGTGTTCTGCTGCGTGGTCCGAACAATCCAATGCTCGCTGCGTGCTGGTTTGCCGTACTGAAGGCGGGCGGAGTCGTCGTATGCACGATGCCGTTGCTCCGCGAGCGCGAGATTCGCTATCTCGCCGACAAGGCGGAGATCACGCTCGCACTCTCCGACGCGAGATTCGCGGCCGAGTGCGAGGGTGGATTCCGGACGCGAAAGGATGGCTCGGAGCGGACGGGCGCGCGGGTGGTTCAGTTCACAAATGGCGTGATGGAAAGCGCGTCGGCAGACAGTCTCGAAGCCCTGATGCGCGACAAGTCGGCAACGTTCGAGAGCTGTGATACCGCGGCGGAAGACATTGCAATCATCGCCTTCACTTCCGGGACAACTGGTGAAGGGAAAGGGACGATGCATTCTCATCGCGACATCATGGCGATCACCGACTGCTTCCCGCGCTACGTTTTGAAGCCTTCGGCGGACGATCTCTTCTGCGGCTCTCCACCGTTGGCGTTCACGTACGCGCTCGGTGGATTGCTTCTTTTTCCATTGCGCTTTGGCGCGTGCTCGCTGCTTCTCGAGCAGGCAACGCCGCCGAACCTGCTCAAGGCGATCGGTGAGTATCGGCCGACTGTCTGCTTCACGGCCCCTACTGCCTACCGTGCGATGTGTGGAATGCTCGCTGACAACGATGTGTCGAGCCTGAAGAAATGCGTATCGGCGGGCGAGACGCTGCCGCTGAGCGTTTATGAGGCATGGCTGGATGCGACGGGGCTGAAGATCATCGACGGAATCGGTGCCACGGAGATGCTACACATCTTCATCAGCGCTTCGGGCGATGACATCAGGCCTGGCGCTACAGGGAATGTGGTACCGGGATATCAGGCGAAAATCATCGACGATGACGGCATGGACGCGCCTGCGGGATCTGTCGGACGGCTCGCAGTGCGTGGGCCGACGGGATGCCGGTACCTCGAAAATATCGAGCAGCAGCGGAAGTACGTCGAGAACGGCTGGAATCTCACGGGCGATTCTTACAAGCTCGACTCCGATGGATATTTCTGGTATCAGGCGCGGACTGACGACATGATCATCTCAGGCGGTTACAACATCGCCGGTCCAGAGGTGGAAAATGTTTTGCTCGAGCATGCCGCTGTGCTCGAGTGCGCAGTGATCGGCGAGCCGGATGAAGAGCGCGGGCATGTCGTGAAGGCGGTGATCGTTCTCAAGCCGAACAGCTCTCCCGATGATGCCCTCAAGAAGGAGCTGCAGGATTTCGTGAAGGCGAGGATTGCGCCTTACAAGTATCCGAGGAGAGTGGAGTTTGCCTCAGCGCTGCCTCGGACGGCAACGGGCAAGCTTCAGCGCTATCGATTGAGAGAGGAAGGAGGAGCAGGATGAGTCTGACGCCGGGAAGTGATGCGAAGCTTCTATTACCCGAGGGGTGGGCTCCGCCGAGTGGTTACAGTCACGGGCTGTCGGTTTCGGGGCGGATTATCGTCATCGCGGGCCAGATCGGCTGGAATCCGGAGACGGCAAAGTTCGAGACCGACGATTTCACTGGGCAGGTGCGTCAGGCCCTGAGTAATATCGTCACGCTTCTCGCCGAAGCGGGGGCGCCAGCCAATCGTCTTGTGCGTCTTACGTGGTTCATCACTGACCGGGACGAGTATCTCGCGGCGCGTCGGGAAATCGGCGCGGTTTATCGCGAGCTGATCGGAAAGCATTACCCGCCCATGTCTATCGTGGTGGTGAGCGCGCTGCTCGAGAAACAGGCGAAGGTGGAGATCGAAGCGATGGCGGTAATCCCGGAATAGCGAAGACGTTGGCAGCCGCGTCAGCCCGGGAGCTTCGCGGCGAGTATCTCGACCTTCTCTATCAGGGGTGGTGTTGAGAGCAGCTCCGACGCGCTGGCCATCAGCGCCGCGGCGACTCTCCCTGCGAGATGGGCATCGCGACCGGCATCGTCGGGAAAGGTGTCGAAAATCCCGAAAGTCGATGGACCCATCTTGAGAGCATACCAGGTGATGGTCGCTGGCTCATCCTGAACAATCGACAGACCGCCTTTGAGGAAA
The DNA here is from genome assembly GCA_039927215.1 of Gemmatimonadaceae bacterium. Classification (GTDB taxonomy): domain Bacteria; phylum Gemmatimonadota; class Gemmatimonadetes; order Gemmatimonadales; family Gemmatimonadaceae; genus UBA4720. The sequence goes on along the minus strand of JBDSVO010000099.1, from coordinate 13,148 downwards.
CTGGCAACCGCTTCTTCCTTGCCGGGCTTCGCTTCCAGCCGTACCAGCAATGCTGTGCGAACGTTCGTTGCATTCGTGGACGCCATATGATCCTCTCGGGAGACTGGGGTTAAGGGGCTTGCCTCGGGCCTTATCGCAAGTTCGGTTCACACTCATCCGTCGCAACCGCATCAAAGAATTAGCTGTCCAACAGGTGCTTCCGAGTATGGCTGGATCGCTGTCCAGTGCTATGTGCTGGATAAGCAGAACGTCTATCGCTTGAAACTCAACGAAAAGCTGGAGGAGTCAAGGCGGCCCAGTAATACGTTCCAATGGGCGAGCGGCCGGTGCAATTGGGTTTGACCCACCGCTAGCCAAATTCCGCAGTCGCCGCGAACACATCAGTATCCGGTATGGTTAATCGTCCTGCACCGGAAATATGGAGCCTTCATGGCAAAGCACCCAAGCATCTTTTAACACTGATTGGAGTGAGTGCGTTGATCGAGGAACGGGCGATGGTGGAGATCGAAGCGACGGCCGTAAATCCAGAATAGACCCGCGGCTGAACCGATTATTACCGGACTGCGGACTGCGGACTGTCAACTAGTTACGCAAGCGTGAGAAGGCGGCGGCGGCCAAAGATCCAAGGATGCACGCCGTTGACATTGCGGCTCCGAACCATTCAGGCCAGTTGTTTGGCTTTGAAAAGCCGAATAGGACAAGGACTCCCAACACTACTCCCAAGGCGAGCCCGTGGCTCGCCCGGCGATGGGTCGCGAGACGCATGGCGAGACGCGCACCGGCAAAGGCACCTGCGATAGCGAGCGACAGGTGGACCACAAGATCGCCGCGAGTGGGTGGTCCACCCGGACTTCCGAGGGGGAGACCGTGCATTGCCAGCAGCGCGATTACGGCGCCGACCCAATAAACGACACCCGCGACCACGACGCTTACAGCCAAAGCCGTGATGCTTCTCACAACCATGTATCGACGGCTTCAATCATTGGCGGCAGGAACGCTAAGGCCATTTATCTGTCCAGATATACCTGAATCCAGAAGTAGATCGCCGTGCCGGCAAGAAGGACGAAAAACGCGAGCGCCGTAAGCCAGCCTGTATTCCCAAGTAGAAAGAGAAAGCCGGTAACGTCGAAATCAATTCGTGGCGCTCAGTCGAGTTTCAGGAAAAGGATACCGGCATGCACTGCGAAGATGCTGAGTAGAGTCGCCTTCGCTTTGTGGACCTGGTCGTCGGTCATGAGAGCGCTGTTAACCCCTTAATCCGAGGGGCGATCCGCAACGGAGGCGACGTTATCCCGCCCGTCCAAAAAACGCTAGCGTCACCTGTCCCACGTCCCTACCTTCGCTATCCCCTCGTGCCCATAGCACTGTCGCTTCTCCCGATCCGAATTCTTCGCCTGGCGCTGCCGATGCTACTGCCACCGGCCGTCGGCGCACAGGCGCTTTCGCGGCCAGTAGATGCAGCCTCGATTCGCTCTGCGGCGCGCAATTATCGAATCGCGAACGAGCCGTCCATCCTGCGCGAGTTCACCGATCTCCTTGCGATCCCGAACCTCGCCGATGATGCAATCAACATTCGTCGTAATGCAAATCATCTGATCGAGATGCTCGAGCGCCGAGGAGTGCGCGCACGGCTGCTCGAGGTCGCAGGATCACCGCCCGCTGTACTCGGCGAGCTTATAACTCCAGGCGCGAAGCGAACGCTGATTCTCTACGCCCATTACGACGGGCAACCAGTCGATCCGTCACAGTGGGCGACACCGCCATGGTCGCCGACACTCCGCAGTAAGTCGCTAGCCGATGGTGGTTTTGTCATTCCGATGCCTGGGGATGGGCGCCCAAGGCTGAGCGGCGAAGCTCGCATCTACGCCCGATCCGCAGGCGACGACAAGGCGAGCATCCAGGCAATGATGTCTGCGCTCGACGCAATGCGTGCTGCGCGGCTCAGCCCATCCGTCAATCTCAAGTTCTTCTTCGAGGGAGAGGAGGAAGCTGGATCGCCGCACCTGCGTCAGATGCTCGAGCGCTATCGCGACGCGCTCAAGGGTGATGCGTGGCTCTTCTGCGACGGTCCCAACCATCAGAGCGGAAAGCAGCAGGTACAGCTCGGAGTTCGGGGAATCACCGGGCTCGACGTGACGGTGTACGGTCCTACGCGACCGCTGCACAGCGGTCATTATGGAAACTGGGCACCCAATCCTGGCGCGATGATCGCCAGCCTCATAGCGAGCATGCGAGATGATGACGGTCGAATCCGAATCGCGCGGTTCTACGATGATGTAAAGCCCATCACTCCGAGCGAGCGCAGAGCAATCGCGGCAGTTCCACCTGTCGATGTCGCGCTGCGTCGCTCGCTGGGACTCTTCGGCACCGAAGCGAGGAACGCTCCACTCGCCGAACGAATCATGCTGCCGGCGCTCAATGTGCGCGGGATACGAGTCGGCGCAACAGGCGAGCAGGCCGCAAACGTCATCTCTACCGAGGCACAGGCGTCATTCGATTTCAGGCTCGTACCGAATCAGACACCCGAGCGCGTGCGGCAGCTCGTGAACGCGCATATCACTCGCCAGGGATACTTCGTCACGTCCGACAGCGTGACGATGGCAATACGTCTGGCTCATTCGAAGGTTGCGCGATTACGCTGGAGCGGCGGTGGATATCCGGCTAGCCGAGCGTCAACAGATCAGGAATTCGTGCGCGCAGTGGTTCGCGCAGTTGGCGACGGCACCGGTACGCCTCCACTTCTTCTACCGACGATGGGCGGCAGCGGACCGCTGTATCTCTTCGAGCAGGTGCTGCATACGCCGGTGATAATTCTCCCGATCGCCAATTTCGACGACAACCAGCACGCAGCCAACGAAAATCTGCGAATTCAGAATTTGTGGGATGGCATTGAAGTCTACGCCGGCCTCATTGCCGGCATCGGCGAGTACTGGCGATGAAAACCGGTTGCTTGTTGTCATTGGCAGTAATGCTCGCTGTGAGCGGATGTGCGACAAGCGGTGCAAACAACCCGACAGCGTCTGTTCAACCAGACGAAAAGCTCGCTCCCAACGTTGCTCTGGCGACGTTCGACACACTCTGGACGATCGTGAAGCAGACTTACGTGGATACCGTGTTCGTGAACGGACCATGGAACACTGTTCGGGATTCGCTTCGCCAGCAGGCGATGACGGTGACGACGCGCGGCGGACTCGATCGCCTGCTCGCCGCGACTCTCTCGCAAATCCCTGAGTCGCACTTCTATATAATCCCGTCTGCGATCGCCAATGACGTTCGACCGGATTCAGACCCCGATGACGCCGGCGGAACGGTTGGACTGTCACTGAGAATTGCTGGCGGCAAGGCGCTGGTATGGCGCGTCGAGCCGGGAAGTCCGGCAGCGATTGTCGGCATCAGAACTGGAGAGGTTGTGGAACAGATCGGCGAGCGCGTTGTGAGCGCTTCGCTCGGAAAAGTTCTATCACTGCCCGACGCTTCGCGGCAGCGCTCATTTTCCGATCTGAACTTCAAGCTGAACCGTCAGCTCACACCTGCTGTTGGTGATACAGTGCGCATCCGTCTGGCCGGTACGGGAAGTGGCGAGGACATCGAGCGACAGCTCGTTGCTGTTCCAATGCGCGGCACCGTTTCTAAATTCGGTAATCTGCCCCCGATCGCGGGAGTAGTTCGTTTTTCACGGCACCCGGTGGCCCAGGTACGTGGCGGCTGCGTCGGGACGATAGCCTTCAACATCTGGCTGCCGGTATTGGCTCCGGAGCTCCAGCGCGCGGTAGATAGCGTTGCGAGCTGCGCCGGAATCGTAATCGATCTACGCGGAAATCCCGGAGGGGTGGGAGCGATGGTGATGGGATTCGGCGGATACTTTGTTGCGTCTCCGGTGTCGCTCGGAACAATGCGGATGCGGGACCTGTCGCTCAATTACGCAATCAATCCCCGGATGGTGCATCTGGGTGGCGGTCAGTCAGGGCCGTTCAAGGGCCCGGTCGCGATACTCGTCGATGCAATGAGCGCGAGCACATCGGAGATATTTGCGACCGGTATGCAGCGCCTTGGCAGAGCCAAAGTGTTCGGACAGCGCAGTGCGGGAGCCGCTCTCCCGGCGCTGATGCACGGACTACCGTCGGGTGACACGTTCGTCCACGCAGTTGCCGATTTTACAGACCCGGGCGGTGGCCGAATCGAAGGCGCCGGTGTAACACCCGATCAAATGGTCCCGCTCTCCCAGCAGGATCTCTCGCAGAACATCGATGCCCCACTCGATGCCGCTATCAAGTGGATTGCCTCAGCCGCGATGGACTAACCGGCGCCGAGATCCGGCCGCCGTAACCTGAACGGCTTCACATCGTCTTTATTCACCACCCACATCCCATTTCCCCAGAGAATTCAATGATTCGAACGAATGCCGTCCGTCTCGCCGCTGCTCTCGTGACACTCACGGCAGTTACAGCTGGTGCGCAGCAACCTGCCGCAGCAGCCGCGGCTGCGATGCTTCCGGCTGCAGCGACCCTCGTTGCCAAGTACGCTGCGGCCATCGGCGCACCGGCGATGATAAAAGCTCCACAGATCACGACCAAGGGCGGTCTGTCGATGCCCGCTGCAGGGCTCAATGCAACGTTCGAGATGGTGCAGGTGGCCCCGAACAAGATGCTGATGCTCACAACAATTCCCGGCGTTGGCGCGATTCAGGTCGGCTTCGATGGAACGACCGGATGGTCCGTTGATCCGATGCAGGGTCCGCGCGTGCTCGCGGGCAAGGAGCTCGACGAAATTCGTGAGCAGGCCGACCCGCGCGCAACGGGCCGAGCGCCCGAGCTGTTCTCCGCGGTGCAGACGGTTGCCGATACGACGATGGGCGGCGAGCAGTGCTACATGGTCAAGCTCACCTGGAAATCGGGCCGCGAGACATTCGACTGCTACAACGGCGCGACGGGCCTGATGGTCGGATCGAAGAGCGTGCAGCAGACTGCCATGGGCGCAATTCCAGTGGTGATGACCTACAGCGATTACAAGAAGTTCGGTGACTTCATGATGCCGACCAAGATGGTTCAGTCGCTGATGGGCCAGCAGCAGGTGACGACGATCACCGCGGTAGAAGTCGCCGCAGTGCCCGCCGTCGTCATCACGATGCCGGCTGAAGTGAAAGCACTGAAGAAGTAACCCGCTTACTGCGGTTTCCCGGACTGGATAGCGGTCATTGCTCCCTGCGGATCGCTCGCGACCGCTATCCAGTCGCCGCCGGGCACCTCCATGGGCTGCTGCATGACCGTTCCACCAAGCCGGGCGATTGTCTTCGCTGAATCCTTTACGTCGGAAACTTTGATGTAGCAGAGCCACATCGGTGGCGGCATGTCGGGTGTTCGCGTAAGCATGCCTCCGTACATCGTCTCGCCCTGGCCGTACATCAGGTACATGCCCATCGGACCCATGTCGAACTCCCCGTTTTTCACCCAGCCGAATAGCTTGCTGTAGAAATCAAAAGCGGCGACGTGATCTGACGTGGTGAGCTCGTGCCACGAGAAGTCGCCATTCTTCGACTGCCCCTCGGGTGATGGTTGCATGTCACCTTCCGACGCGTAGATGGCGATCATGGCACCCTGTGGATCCTCGAAAATCGCGTAGCGTCCGGTCCCGGGGATATCCATTGCGGGAGCCACTGTCGTTGCTCCGAGCTGAATTGCCTTGGCGAGACTGTCGTCGACGTTGTCGACGCCGACCGAAGGGAGCCAATGCGGAGGAACCTTGTTCTTCAGCATCTCTTCATCCAAAGCGACCATACCGCCGAACGGAACGCCATTGTTCGTCCACATCGTGTAGGGGTTACCTCCCTGCCATTCCTGAGTGCCCCAGCCTGCAACCTCACTGTAGAATTTCTTCGCGCCTTCGGTGTCGGTTGTCATGAGGTCATGCCAGACGAAGCGACCGGTTGCGTTCGACATTTCGTAAACTCTCTTTGAAGTGTTTAGGTAGGGGCGGGATAATTTGTGCAGGATTTCACCTGCATGGTAGCTGCCACACACTCGTGTATGTCCAACGTGTTTACAACTTCTTGACATGCGAACATACGACGCGATAGTCGTCGGGCTCGGCGCGATGGGCAGCGCAACGCTTTACCATCTCGCACTTCGCGGGCAGCGAGTGCTCGGGCTCGAGCAGTTCTCCCCCGGACATCACCTCGGGTCGTCACACGGCGACAGTAGAGTGATTCGCGAACAGTACTTCGAGCATCCGCTCTATGTCCCTCTCGTACAGCGGGCGTACGAGTTATGGCGGGCGCTCGAGGAAAGTCACGGGCGCTCACTCATGACAATCAACGGTGGGCTAATGATTGGTCCACCTGAAGGGATGGTCGTCGCGGGCACGCTCCGTAGTGCCGCTGAATACAATCTGCCGCACGAGGTTTTCACGGGGGATGAGCTTCACAAGCGGTACCCTGCATTCAGCCTGGCCGATGGACTGGTCGCGGTGCTCGATCCACACGCCGGATACCTGGATCCCGAGGCGTGCAACGCCGCGCACATCGGGCTCGGCCGTCGAGCCGGAGCTGAAGTGCACTTCGATGAGCCGGTGATGGAATGGGTCGCAGACGGTGACGGAGTGCGTGTGACAACCGAGGCAGGGACATATCGCGCGGGGCGACTTCTTTTCTCGGCCGGCGCGTGGAATCAGAAGCTGCTGAACGAGCTCACGTTACCGCTCGCAGTCGAGCGACAAGTCGCATTCTGGCTCCAGCCACAGGGGAGCTCGGCGTCGTACGACAAATCCCGCTTTCCGATTTACGCTTACGAGTTCACTCCGGGACTCATCTGCTACGGCTTTCCGCGTCTGCCGCGCGGCGTGAAATCATCAATAATGCATAGCGGCGAAATCGTGCCGTCGCCCCATGAAGTGCGGCGCACGGTTGAAGAGGATGAAATCGAGCCGGTGCGCGATGCATTGCGAGCGATTCTCCCGGAGCTGGCTGAAGCTGCGACGACGGAGAGTTCGGTTTGCCTCTTCACCAACACGCCCGATCATGACTTTATCGTGGACTTTCATCCGCGATACCCGCAGGTCCTGATCTCCAGCTCGTGCTCGGGACATGGGTTCAAGTTTGCCAGCGCGCTTGGTGAGCTGCAGGCCGACCTGCTCACCACGGTGACCTCGCGATTCGACATTTCGCCGTTTCGGATCAACAGATTCCGGCGGGACTAGCGCGCTGGTTGCGTCGCGCTGATCCGTGGGGCAGACTTTGTCCGCGGACGACCGCACCCCCATCAATCGACAATCATTCCGAGGGTCATCATGAAGAGAATACTTATGCTCGTAACGCTGCTTACCGCGGCGCCGCTCGCCGCGCAAACTACTGGTAATGGATCCCCTGGAACGGCCGTCGGTGCCCTGAAGCGAGAGTGGCAGGCGATTTCCGGCTACATCGGCAAAGCAGCGGAGCAAATGCCCGAAGCAGATTATGCGTTCCGGCCGGTTGCCGGTGTGCGCACGTTCGGCGAGCTCATCGCACACCTTGCCGGAGCCCAGTATCTCATCTGTGCGGCTGCGCTCGGCGAGCCGTCAAAGGCTGAAGACGAGTTCGAAAAGCAGAAGCTCGGCAAAGCAGCTCTCGTCGCGGCGTTCAAGTCATCGAACGCGTATTGCGCGCGGGCATATGCGCAGGCTGATGCGGGCATGTTTGCAATGACAAAGCTGTTCGGTGGAGAGAGGACACGCCTGTCCGCCCTGACTGCGAACACCACGCATGACGGCGAGCATTACGGGAACATCGTCACGTACATGCGGATCAAAGGCATGGTACCACCGTCCAGTCAGCCTGGTCAGTAAAAACGATAAGTCGCAATTCGATACTAATCTGGCGATTCGGTGTGGTTAACGGTATCCTGCCCGATTATGCGGTTCTTCATGGTCTTCGTGGTCGCTTCCCTTGTGGCAAGTGCCTGCAACGCCAGGCCTGAGAAGAAAGCACCTAGTGACACGGCAGCGGCTGCGCCTACTGCGGGTGTTGCGGGGACACGGATTGCCGTACCGCACGCAGGCCCCGCCGGTGAATGGCAGATGCCCGCCGGGGACTATGCTTCGTCGCGGTACAGCACGCTCACTAGCATCACACCGGCGAACGCGGCGAATCTCCGCGCATCGTGGACTTTCTCCACCGGCGTGCTTCGCGGCCACGAAGGGCAGCCGCTCGTGATCGACAACACGATGTACGTTATCACGCCGTATCCCAACGTGGCGTACGCTATCGATCTCACTCAGCCGGGCCAGCCGCTCAAGTGGAAGTTCCGTCCGGATAACGCGCAACAGGCGGTGGGCCGCGCGTGCTGCGACGTCGTCAATCGCGGCGCCGCGTACGCCGACGGGAAGATTTTCTACAACTTGCTCGATGGTCACACCATCGCAGTCGATGCAGCGACTGGTCGGCAGGTGTGGCGCACACGAATGGGGAATCTCGCTCGTGGTGAGACGATCACGATGGCGCCGATCGTCGTGAAGAATCGTGTGATCGTCGGATCGAGTGGTGGAGAAATGGGCGTTAGGGGATGGATCGCGGCACTCGATGTGGGAACGGGCAGGGAAGTCTGGCGCGCGTACAACATCGGCCCCGATCGCGATGTAAAGGTCGGCCCGAAGTTCAAACCGTTTTACGCCCACGACCGCGGTAAGGACCTCGGCTCAACAACCTGGCCGGGCGACACATGGAAGACCGGCGGCGGCACCGTTTGGGGCTGGATCTCCTACGATCCGCAGCTCAATCTGATTTACCACGGCACGAGCAACCCGGGCCCGTGGAACTCCGACCAGCGCGCGGGCGACAACAAATGGACGGCGTCGATCCTCGCGCGCGATGCGGATACAGGCGAGATGGTGTGGGCACTTCAGGTGACACCACACGACCTGTGGGACTACGACGCAGTAAACGAGAACATCCTCGTCGATCTGCCGATCAAGGGCGTGATGCGAAAAGCGCTGGTGCACTTCGACCGCAACGGATTCGCGTATACGATCGACCGCGCAACCGGCGAAGTGATTCTTGCTGAGCCGTTCGTGCCGATGAACTGGTCGCCCGGGATCGACATGCAGACCGCTCGTCCGAAGATGGTCGCAGAGAAAATGCCGGCTCAGGGAAAGAAGGTCACCGACATCTGCCCGAGCCTCGAGGGTGGAAAGAATCAGCAGCCCGCGGCGTTTTCTCCGCAAACGGGTTTGTTCTACGTGCCGACGGTCAATCTCTGCATGGATTTCGAATCGCACGAGGTGACCTACATCGCCGGCACGCCGTTCATTGGCGCGCTTGCTCCCGAGAAAGGCGGCCCCGGCGGATATCGCGGTGAGTTCATGGCGTGGGACGCGACGACAGGAAAGAAGATCTGGGGTATCAAGGAGCCGTTTCCTGTGTGGGGCGGCGCGCTCGTCACCGCGGGTGGCGTCGTTTTTTACGGGACGCTCGACGGCTGGTTCAAGGCGGCGGATGCGCGGACCGGAAAAGTGCTGTGGCAGTTCAAGGTCGGCTCGGGCGTTGTTGGAAATCCCGTGACCTATACCGGTCCCGACGGAAAGCAGTACGTCGCGATTTATGCCGGCCTCGGCGGCGACATGGGACTGCTCATCGCCGGCGACGTGGCAGCGAATCTGCCGTACGATGTACGTGAGCGCGGGACTACATTGCCCGATCTCGCGCGGTGGACGAGCTGGGGCGGAATGCTGTTCGTGTTCTCGCTCTAATGGAGGTCGCGAGCCGGCACCACCGGGAGGCACTCATGCAGTTGCGATCGCGCGCCGAAATGTCGCTGTTGATCTTCGCGGTTTCCGTGAGCGGCGCGTGCGGTGACGAGTCGAGCGCAGCGCAGGCGCCCCAGGCATCGGCGCAGAAGAAAACGACCGAGACGCCAGGCGCATTAGGGAGTCGTTACCCGGACGGCGGTGACAGTCTTCGCCTTATAGCGCACGACGAGAATCTGCCGGTGGGTTTCCCGGCGGGCGGGAGTCTCATGACGCTCGTCAATCCTTACGAGGGTGACAGACGCGCCATTGAGACAGGGGGGCAGCTCTATGTCTCCTACAATTGTATCGATTGTCACGGCGCCGATGGATCCGGCGCGATGGCTCCGAGCTTCGCCGATGGCCGCTGGCATTTCGGGGGTTCAGCGGGCGCGGTTTTCGAATCGATCTACCAGGGCAGGCCCGATGGAATGCCGCAATGGGGCGGCCGAATCTCCAACGATCAGATCTGGATGCTCACCGCGTACGTGCGCTCGTTGGCAAAGAAGGACTTGAGCACCGAGAACTTCAGCGGCAAGACGGTCGAGCGTACTGGACACTGAAGCAGGAAGCGGAGCCGCTTCCCCGTTAGGCCAGCGATTGGTCTGACCCGGCTTAGATTTGATCCGGGCGCATAGACGGAGAACATCGTGCTGACATCGGAAGCTGCTCGCCAGGCACTCGCGGGCCATCTGCTCACGGACGCGGATGCTCATGACGCGGAACGGTACGACTCAATCGGTCGAAGGTTCGACGGATTTGAGCACGCGTTTCCGGAAGGTGACGATGCGTCGCTCATTGATCTCCGAATGGCGCTGACGTTCTGGGATGCGTGGATCGACGCGCGAAATCACGGATGGCAGCCGACGCCAGGGATTCAGCAGGGGGAATGGCCCGGGCTTGCGCGCGGCATAGCCGCCGACCTGACGGCCAAGCGCGACATCGTGGACCCCCACGTTCGCGAGCTTTTCGACGCGAGAAGCCCGGGGCGAGCAGATCGCGTAAAGCTCCTGGCGGGACGGTTGCGGGGGCGTTCCGAGCCGCCAACAGGGTAGTTGACGGTAGCGCGGTAGCCCCTCCGTTCGCACTGTTGTAACCGGCAAACCGGACACCGCGTAGAGAGAGGGACATGCAAGCGACAGCAGCTCCAACCGCACCAGTCATCGCACAGACTCCTCCGATCCAGCCAACGCCCACGATATCGGTACCTGGGATAGGCGTGATCTCCGGCGTGCCAACGACGGCGATTGAAGTTCGCGCGCTCAAGTCAAAGCGTTCGGAGCTCTCTAATCAGCTCGAATCAGCAGCTTCGCGCCGAGCTCGCCTCTCCAAAAGTCTTGAAGGGAAGGAAGGGGCGGACCGGGCGGGCATCGAAGCAAGAATATCTGTGCTCGACAAACGGATACTGCAGCTCGAGTCGGACATGGCCGAAACAGGCAGGCAGCTCACGATGGCCCCTAGCGCGCTCGCTGCGAGTACGGGATCATCAATCCAGTTTGGGGGTGGCATGGATTCTTCAGTCGCGCCGGTGCTCTTCGTCCTTTTCGTTCTAGCGCCGATCGCGCTTTCGGCTGCGCGGCTGATGTGGAAGCGGGCTCGCGTCCCTGCGAAGCCGACAGCGTCGCCGGATGATTCACGGCGTCTGGAGCGGCTCGAACAGGGGGTTGATGCGATCGCCATCGAGGTCGAGCGTATATCCGAAGGCCAGCGATTCGTTACTCGGCTGCTTTCGGAAGCACACGACGCGCCCGCAATTCCAGTGTCCCAACGAATTGGTGAAGGGGCTCGGGTCGGCGGCGACGCGGCCGAACCAGCTCAGCGCGTCAGGACGTAGAAGCATCCGGGATCGGTAACTACTGGGGCGACGCCGGGGGAACCCCGCCCCACGCTTTCACGATCGCTTCGCCCATATGCGCGACCGTGAGCTGCGCTTCGTTGTCCACTATCCACCGCGTGTCTTTGTTTTCCTTGGTCAACACACACGCCGCTATGCGGTTGCGCAGATAGAACACGCCACATTCGGTGCGGACCTGATCGGTCGCGCCGTCCTTGTGCGCGACCCGTGCACCGTCGGCAAATCGCAGAAGCATCACATCGGTGTTGTTGTGCTCGAGCATATCGATCATCTCTGAATCGGCCTTCGCGCTCACCGCCTTGCCGCGCGCGAGAAGCTCGAACAGCCGCGCCATCTCATTCGGCGTCGTCACGCCGAGCCCGTATTTCACCGAGCTATCCATCGCAACACTGGAATTTCGACGGAAACTCTTCGAGTGGATCTTCGTGTGCTTGAGGCCGAGCGCTTCCATCTTGTCCCACACTCGTCGGATGATGATCCGATCGAGAAGCAGGTTCGTCGTGGTGTTGTCGCTGATCGTTATCATCAGCCATGCCGCATCGTGCACCGTGAGAATCGAGCCTGGATGCAGATACTGTGTGACTCCTGAGCCGGGCACCTGATCGATCTTCAGGACGGTGAGCGGATCGTTGAGTGAGAGGTCGGCCTTACCCACAAGATCGTAGACCGTAACGAGAACGGCGACCTTGATAAGACTCGCCGTCGGAAAGGTTTCGTCGCCACGACGACTGATCGTCGCGTTGTTCTCGAGGTCGATCACGCTGTAACCGACGACGCCATGGTGAGCGTCGGCAATCGAATCGAGAACTCGCCGCAATGCTGCGGTATCCGCGCGCACCGGCGCGGGCGCAGGTGGTTTTGCGGCAGGTGTACCCTGCGCCGCAGTCGCTCGGCTGCACCCGGCTATACTCGCCAGAAGTATCGAGCAAAGCATCGAGCGTTCGAGCAGGCGGTGACGATGAATCGGGTAGCGCATAAGGTCACCGAAGGTGCGCGCCCGCGACAAAAAAGAGAAGACCCCTGAGATTTCAGGGGTCTTCGTTTGACTGCTCCCGTTGGCTCGATTTAGCCGAGGGGGAGGCATCCCGAAGCTTTCTGCTCGACGGTGAGTACTGATTCGATCTGCTCCTTGAGCTTCTTGCGCCCGTCGAGGAGACGGTCGATCGCCGGCTTGATGCCGTCGAGGATTTTCTGGATATCGGCGGCGGACGTGCCGTTATGTGCCGCCTTCTTGATTTCTTTGAGCCCTGTTTTGACGGCGCGCCGGTCGGCTTGGGTGGTTTCCTTGAATGCGGCCTCGAACCCTTTGATCTTCGTTTTCTGCTCGTCGGTCAGAGGCGGGAACTGATTCTTCTTGCAGTTCTTCGGCTCGTGCGAGGCAAGCCACGCACGCTGCTCGGCGGTGAGGATTGCGTCGATGTCTGCCTTCAATTTTGCTGCTGAGGCCGCGAGTTTTGCGGCGATCGGAGTTCCCTTGTCGAGAATCGTTTTGATCTCAGCGTCCGACTTGCCGTCCTTTTTCGCTTTCTTTGCCTCGTGTATA
>JBDSVO010000098.1:0-8778 GCA_039927215.1 Gemmatimonadaceae bacterium | reverse complement strand
CGAATGCGATTCTTCGCGTGGAGAACGCTCGTCAGGAAGTCCTCTGGCAGCAGACACCCGTACGGACGCAGGTGCTGTCACCGGAGGAGTCCTGGATCATGGTGGACATGATGAAGGACGTGATTCGCCGTGGCACTGCTGCAGGAAGCGTTTGGGGCGCAGGCTTTCACGTTCCGGCAGGCGGCAAGACGGGAACGACGAATGACGGAACGAACGTCTGGTTCATCGGCTACACGGCGGATCTCGTCGCCGGCGTGTGGATAGGACTCGATCGCCCGCAGAAGATCATGGGCGACGCGCAAGGCGGACGGCTTGCCGCTCCGGCGTGGACCCAATTCATGTCGGAGGTCTATAGGCGGAGGCCTGCACCGCCGGACTGGCCGCGCCCGATTTCAATCATCACCCGCGAGATTGATGTGAGCACCGGCATGCTGCAGACGCCGTATTGCCCGAGAGACTTGATTCGCTCTGAGTTTTTCATTCCCGGCACTGAGCCGATGACTGAATGCAACAAGCACTACGGGTACGGCTACCCCGGGTACATCGACAGTCTCGGTCGCGCCCCCGAGCCATCGCCGCAGATTCCGGATACGATATATCTGCCTACGCCTCCACCCACGGCGAACCCGCTGCCGCCGCCGGTTGCTCCACCCCAGACTCGTGTCGTGCCCGGCGGAGTGCCGGTTCCCCGTCCCGCGCCGCCGTCGGCGCGCGGAGATACCAACCGGTCGCGAACAATCTTCGATACCGTGTCACGGGGGCGCCCTCGACCCGTTGGCCCTCCGTCACCGGCGCCGAAGACCGACACAATTCGCGACACCCTGCAACGACCGGATCCCCGATGAAACGCTATCATGCCCGGTGGGTCGTACCAGTTACGAGCGAACCAATCGAGAATGGGTGTGTCGCCGAGCACGACGGAATCATCGAATACGTCGGCCCGCTCGACGGCGCGCCTCACGGTGAAGACCACGACCTCGGCGAGAGCGTTCTGCTTCCGGGAATAATCAACACGCATACCCATCTCGAGCTCACGGCAATGCGTGGCTTTCTCGAGGATCTCTGCTTCAACGACTGGATCGACAAGCTGCGCAGCAGCCGCAAAGAGGCGCTGACCGAAGAGATGCTGCTTGATTCCGCCCGCTACGGAATCGTCGAAGGACTTCACGCGGGCATCACCACCTATGCCGACACGTGCTCGGCCGGCTTGGTGATGGATGCCATGATCGAGATGGGCGTACGCGGAATAATGTTTCAGGAGACGTTCGGCTCTGACCCTGAGCAATGCGAGAGCGCGATTGCAACCCTGCGCGAGCGAGTCGCCGAGCTCCAGAAGAAGGAGACCGAGCTGGTGCGGGTCGGGATCTCACCGCATGCGCCGTACACGATCAGCGACGAGCTGTACGCGGCAACAGCGCGGTTTGCTCAGGAATCCGGCTTGAGGATGGGCTTGCACATCGCCGAGAGCGCGGCAGAGACCGAGATCGTGTGCTCAGCGACTGGACCGTTCGCTATCGAGTGGAGCATGCGGGGCGTGGCGCTCGCGCCCCGAGCGCGGTCGCCCATTGCGCTGCTCGAGAAAACGGGCTGCCTTGGGACATCGCCGCTGCTCATTCATTGCGTGATGCTCGATGCGGAAGACATTGCCGCGATCGCGCGCAACCACTGCTCTGTCGCGCATTGTCCGGCGTCGAACGCGAAGTTCGGCCACGGAATTTCACCAATTGCCGACCTTCTCGCCGTTGGCGTCACCGTCGGGCTGGGATCGGATTCGGTCGCCAGCAACAATCGCATGGACATTCTGGAGGAGGCTCGCCTGGCAATTCTCCTTCAGCGCGCGACAAAGAAGAGCGAGCGCGCCTTCACGGCGAAGCAGGCGCTCGAGATGGCGACGATCGGCGGAGCGCGCGCGCTGAAGATCGACGATCGCGTCGGCTCCCTCGAAGTGGGCAAAGATGCAGACCTCGCTGCGTTCTCACTCTCCTGGGCGCGCGTCACTCCAGTGGGCGACGTCATTGCGGCGATTCTGTTTGCGGTAGCGGGTACTCCGGCGCATTTCGTAGCCGTGAAAGGCCGGCCGCTGCTTGCCGAGCATGAGCCGTTGTCGGTTGATCCAGAGTTGCGGGCACGTGTTGCGTCCGCAGGCGATTCGCTCGCCGCGTGGGATCGCGCCGCCACGTGGGTGCCGGCCACGCAGGCCGATGGGCGATCTGAACTGCAAAAGAGCAACTACCAGGCGTAGAACTACATCGAACCGCGATAACGCGGAGCTAGGGTAGTTCTCTGTTTGACGGTATCTGCCGCATCGGCCGCCTTCTCGGTAGCTTTTCAGTCTCACCGCTAAGCGGACGGAACGATGGCCGGAACAGCAGAGAGGCACCGCATCTGGCGCGACGGACAAATGGTGAACTGGGAGGACGCGACAGTTCATGTGATGAGTCACGTCGTGCATTATGGGTCGAGTATCTTCGAAGGAATCCGCTGCTACTCCACGCCTGCGGGGCCGGCGATCTTCCGATTGAGCGAGCATATGCGGCGGTTCGCCGATTCGTGCAAGATCTATCGAATGCCGCTCACGTACTCGCACGCGGCGTTGATGCAGGGCTGCATCGACACCGTAGCGGAAAACGGGCTCGAGCAATGCTACCTGCGCCCCGTCGCTCTGCGTACGGGTCAGCAGATGGGCGTATACCCAATGGATGCGCCGCTGGAAGTGTTCATCGTTCCCTGGCAGTGGGGCGCATATCTCGGAAAGGTGGGTCTGTCGGAAGGAGTCGACGTCTGCGTCTCGAGCTGGCGGCGGGCCGCGCCGGACACTTTCCCCGCGATGGCGAAGGCGGGCGGCAATTATCTGAACTCGCAGCTCTCATTGATGGAGGCGCGGATCGACGGATACGTCGAGGGGATCATGCTCGACTCGTTCGGCTTCGTGTCCGAAGGAAGCGGTGAAAATCTCTTTCTCGTGCGCGACGGAACGCTGTTCACGTCGACAATCGGGTCGGGAATTCTCAAGGGAATCACACGAGACTCGGTGCTGAGACTGGCGCGCGACATGGGAATGGAAGTCGTTGAGGGGACAATTCCGCGCGAGATGCTGTATCTGGCTGATGAGCTCTTCTTCACCGGAACGGCAGTAGAGATAACTCCGATTCGCTCAGTCGATCGAATTCCTATTGGAGCAGGGAAGCCCGGACCGGTGTCGCTGGCAATTCAGAAGGAGTACATGGGAATAGCCAAAGGAACGATTCCCGACCGGCACGGCTGGCTCACACATGTGCCGAGTGAGGTTGCCGCGGGTATTTAACTGGTACCCGTTGTATATTCTGCGTCGTAGCAGAGCAAACCGGAGGAGTGCTTGATCGTCGGTTGTCTGGCACTGAATGCATCGTTCGAGCCGCTGACGATGGTGCCGATGAGGCGCGCGCTCAGGCTCGTTATCGACGGCAAGGCCGAGATTGTCGAGGCCGACCCGGGGCGCGTAGTGCGCTCGGAGCGGCTGACTTTGCCTCGCCCGGCGGTCATTCGCCTGACCCGCTTCATTCACGTGCCGCGACGTTTCCGCCGACAGGTGACGAATACCTTCCTGTTCGCGCGCGATCGTTACCGCTGCCAGTACTGCGGGCGGATGCAGATCGAGCTCAGGCCGCGCGAGTCGCTGACTCGCGATCACCTGATTCCGCTGTCCCGCGGCGGGACGAACGAGTGGACGAACGTGGTCACGGCGTGCAGTCCCTGCAACACGCGTAAGGCAAACAGCCTTCCGAGCGAAGTGGGAATGCATCCGATGCACGCCCCGGTCGAGCCGCACTTCGTGCATCTCAGCTGGGCGGTGCGCCGGCTCACGCCGACGCAGGCGCGCTACATCAAGCTGTTCTACGGCGAAGAGACGCTCCACCACCTCGAGGATCTCGAGCACCGCCACCCGTCGAACGGGCAGCTGCAGCAGTCACACCATCTGCATGCTACGCATCATGGACGGAACGCGCCGGAGCGCGCTTCATAGCGACGCTTCTCTCCGCCGAGTAGCCGCACGACCAAAGTCCGGACACCGCGCGATACGGCGGTGCCCGGATTCTTCTTTCCGCGCACAGCCGGTTTGAGCTCACCCCTGAGCCACCTCTCCACTTCGTCGATCTCCGTCAGAGAGAGTATCTCGATGTCGAGAACCAGATTGTAGTAGGTCCGTTGTCCGCGCCTGGGCAGTGAGATCGGTGCTCGAAATGGTGCGCTCACCATCTCCTGCGCTTCGGCCACCGTTTCGTAGCTCCCGAGCTCGATCGCCCGGTTACCGACGGCTCGAAAGACATGGTAGCGCTTACCGAGCGCGTCGTACTTCACGACGACGTCCCATTCAGCCGCGGCTTTGATGTCGTCGAACCAGCCCCCGGTCGCCCATCGCTCCATCCGATAGTGGAGCCGCGCCGGAAATCCGTTGACCAACAACTGCCTCATCGGTGCATCCGACAAAAGTGCAGACGATCGAGCCGACGGAGCTTCTACGCCTAGCTGCGTGCGCTCGGGCAGAATTATGTGAATCTCGGCTTTCTGCGCGTATGCGGTGGACGAGGACGCAACGAGGAGCACGCCGGCGAGTGCGACGCCAACACGGAGGCTCACTTCTCAGAAGCGGTTGTGGATCCGCACGAAGAAGTTTGCCGGCTCCTTCGGCGACGAGACTGCTTTTGCGACGTAGAGTCCAGCTACTCCGAGGTCGAGTCCCAGCCCGAGATCCGTGCGGTAGGAACCGAACGGCGGAAGTCTGCCGGACGGATACTGCAGCTCGCCGAAGCGGTCGCCAACGAGCCACCCGCGTCCCGCGTCAACGAAGGCGACAATCGAGGGGCGCACTGTGAACGGCGCGCCTCTTACGCGAATTCCATTTCGGTTGAACATGTCGACGAGATCCGAGTGCAGCTCGTTCCGATACTCGAGCTGAGCAAGCGCCACGCGCTCGCACAGCGCCGGTCTTCCCGGCGCCCCGACACCATCTGGTGCGCACTGGCCGACGTCGGGCCCAATGTCGACACGGCGGAAGTCAAAGCCGGGCAGCGTTCCAATTCCACCCACAGACAGCCGGCGCTCCAGCGGGAGATGGTCGCCGTGCAGCCATCCGCCGATTGCGAGCCGGCCGTTCAGCTGAGTGTTCGGCGAGATGCGATTGTATTTCCGGAGATCGACGAAAACGCGTCCGTAGTCAGTGAACTGCAGCGGAGGCTCGCCGGGCAACGCGCCAAGCAAAATCCTGACAGGATCGAGCCGAAACGGCACGAGATGGCCTCTGCCATACTCGTACCGCGCATCCAGATACCATCCTGCCCACGGGTTCAACTCGGCGTTTCGTGAATCGAGACCCAACCTTGTCTCGAAGAGGTGCATGGTGCCGTCTTGCATTAGCGGATTCGTACGCCAGCCTTCTTCACTTCTAAAGAGTGTCGTCACGTCTCGCTCGCGTCTCGAGCTCCAGCGCTCGTGCGCGTAGCTCATCTCCAAAGTCGCCACCTCTCCCGAAAACGCAGACGCCGACAAGCGTGCACCGTGGCGTCCGTAATAATCCATGTAGTCGCGCTTCAGAAAAAACGCAGCGAGCCCGGCATCCGGCTCCGGGAGCTGCCATCGCTCGACTGGAGAGACGAGATCGTACGACGAGGCGCCAACCGAGTATCCGCGTCGCCCTCCGATGCGCGCGTCGGCGGTGACACTGTGGCCGAGATTCTCCGAATCCCAATGAGCGGAGTGCGCGGTGCGAATAATTCCGAGCACTGCCATGCGCAGCGTGATACGTCCAAAATCGCCGCGAAAGTTGGGGCCCAGCATGATCGGCAAACCTTCGACACGGTTGTACGCCTTGCCCGATGTGACCGTGAGCCCATTTCTGTCTCCGCGATTGCGCCAGAACGACCTGATGTCGAACGTAGAATCAGTTTTGACCGTGTCCGTTACCTGCGCTTCGATTGCGCGCGCCGGTGCTATCAGTGTCGCGGAGACAATCGTAAACCAGATCACCCTCGAACCCATCATTGCAAGTCTCCCGAGACGACGGCCTCTTCGGATTGACCGATACCAAGCCGTTTCATCCGGCGATACAGATTTGGCCGATCGGTCTGCAGTTGCCGCGCAGCCTCAGCGATGTTTCCACGCGAGGCGTCGATTGCGCGCTGAATCAAGCGTCGCTCGTAGTCGTCGAGCGCTTCGGCAAGGGGAGCGCTCTCGTAGGATACACCTGCGCGCTGATCGGGCTCAGCCGTCGGCGACGTCTCATTCGTGAACGCCCATTGTCGTGCAGCATCGGAGTCGCTGGACCCAGCCGGCCGCAGAACGTCGTGAACTCGGCCCGCCGTAACTTCCGCGCCGGGCTGCATTATCGAAAGACGCTCCACGATGTTCGCAAGCTCGCGCACGTTGCCGGGCCACGGATACCGCTGCATCGCGTCGAGCGCGCCTGGTGTCCATGCCGGCGGAAGCTGGCCGGTCCGCTTGAAATGCATCAGCGAAAAGTGTCTAACGAGAAGCGGCACGTCGCCTTCGCGCTCCCGTAACGCCGGCAGGGCCACAGGTATGACGTTCAGCCTGAAGAAAAGATCTTCGCGGAATTGTCCGTTCTGCACCGCTCGCTCGAGATCGTGATTGGTTGCTGCGATGATTCGCACGTCGACCTTCACAGGGTGACTACTCCCGACACGCTGAATTTCCCGTGCTTCAATCGCGCGCAGAAGTTTCGCCTGCGCGTCAGCGCTCAAGTCCCCTACCTCGTCGAGAAAAAGAGTGCCGGTGTTGGCCAGCTCAAACCGTCCGATGCGGGTCTGAGTCGCGCCGGTGAAAGCGCCCTTCTCATGCCCGAACATCTCGCTCTCGACGAGATCGCGTGGAATCGCCGCACAGTTCACGCGAACAAACGGCCGATCACGGCGAGTGCTTGCGTCGTGAATTGCGCTCGCGACGAGCTCCTTACCTGTCCCCGATTCGCCGGTGATCAGGACGCGCGCATCGCTGGCTGCCACGCGCGCGATGAGCTCGTCCACCCGCTTCATCTGCGCACTCTCGCCAACCATGTCCCCGGCGAGACCGAGCTCTTCGCGCAGCTCCCTCGCAACGCGGCGGGTTTGCCGCAGCTCGAGCGCCGCGCCAATCGCGAAAAGCACTCCCTCAGGTGTGAGCGGCTTCTCGAGAAAGTTTATCGCGCCGAGTTTCGTTGCCGTGACCGCATCGCTGAGGCCGGCGCGGCCGCTCATCATGATCACCGGCAAATCGGCGTGCCTTTCCTTCAGATGCTGCAGGGTCGCCATTCCGTCCATCTCCCCCGGCATCATCAGGTCGAGCAGCACTACATCGGGATCATCCTTCTCCGCGCGGGCAATGCCTTGAGCCCCGCCCGGTGCATCGATGACATGGTGGCCTTCGCCTGCCAGCAGTGCGCCGACCATCCGGCGAATGTTAGGCTCGTCATCGACAATGAGGACTGTTGCCACGCGGTGTCAGGTGCGCGGCGCTTCACCGTGCGCACCGGGGGCCGGGGAGGAGGCTTGTCCCGCGGGAAGCGCGCCGCCACTTCGCCCTTCGCTCAGCAGCTTTGTCGTGAACCGCTGACCCTCGGAAATCCGTTCGACCTCCACGGCGATTGCATCCACTGATTGTTCGATGCGCTCGAGACGCGATGCAACTTCGGCGGGGATCTGAGGTCGTTTCGATTCGTTCTCGACTCTCTGCGCGTATGCCTTGATCATGGGACGGCCAATTACAATCGCCGTCACCATCGCGAAAAAACCGAGCGGGACGAAAAGTCCAATCATTTCGGGTCCCATCAGTTGGCGCTCCTCGAAGACGCATGAAGTGCATCGGGTTTCCTGGTCTCACTCAAAAGCTTTGTAGTGAAACGCTGTCCTTCCGAGATGCGCTCGATCTCGACGGCAATTGCGTCGATCGCATGCTCCATCCTCTCCATCCTTGCTGAAACGTCACCCGGAACCTGCGGTGTCGCGTCGTTCCGCTCCCAGCGCTTCACAATTCCCCGTACCAACGGAGTTCCAATCGCCACGATAGTGACCATTGCAAAGAAACCGAAAGGGACAAGATCATGCGGCATGTTTCAGCTCCTCGACTCTGATGGCTTCGTCACCGGCAGGACAAACCGGATGCGGGTACCCTTACCCAACGTGCTGGTTGCATCCACGGTTCCATCATGGGCCAGCACAGCCTGCCGCGCAATCGCCAGCCCGAGTCCGGTTCCCCCCGGCTTGCTGGTCACGTAGGGATCCCACACCGCGGCGAGTTCGGACGGGGCGATTCCGGTGCCGTTGTCGCTCACCACGATCTCGACGGCATCGCCGCGCCCATTTCTGATGGACCGTGCCTCGACCGTGATTGTTCCCGACTCGCCGCAGGCATCGACGGCATTGAGGACGACGTTCGAAAGTGCGCCACTAAGTGCGTCGTGATGGCCGATTATCGTTGGAAGATTATCGTCGATCCGTGTCACGAGCTCGAAACCCGGCGGCAGGGATGCCACCGCCGAGTGACGCACCAGATCGGCGACATCGATTTCCGCGGCTGGACCTTCCGGCAAGCGTCCGAACGCCGAGAAGCTTCTGGCGATTCTCTCGAGGCGTCCTGTTTCTACCGCCAGCACCTCCACAGTATCCTGCAACCCCGGCGCTGCCAGCCGCCGCAGCCGCTCGACAGCGAATCCAATGGGCGTCAATGGATTCTTGAGCTCGTGCGCGACGCGCCGCGCGCTTTCGCGATACGCGCGCAGTCGTTCGGTCTCGGCGGCTCGGCGACGGC
>JBDSVO010000097.1:0-10980 GCA_039927215.1 Gemmatimonadaceae bacterium | reverse complement strand
CGCCGGTGCCGGAGGCCACCGCCGAAGAATTCCTGGTGCAGCCGCTGCATCGCGGGAGTCACTTCCTCGCCGTCCACGATCACGGTCAGATTGATACCGGTGGCACTCAACGACATCATGTGCACTTTCGTATCGCCAAGCGCAATGAGCGCACGGCCCATAGCCCCGCCGGCATCCCCGATTCCAGCGCCGACGACGGCAATGATCCCGCGGTTTCTCTCGATCGACACATCTCCGAGAGAGCGGAGATCCACGAGCAGAGCATCGAGCCTGGCCGGATCATCAATCGTCACGGAGACAGAGACTTCCGAGGTCGCAACAACATCAACAGACGTCTGGTTGCGTTCGAAGATCTCGAACACTCGGCGCAGGAATCCATGTGCGAACAGCATTCGCGGCGCAGTCACCTTGATGAGAACGACATCGGCTTTCCCGGCGATTGCGCTCACAGGCCGGTGCGGCGCGTCGAACGTGATTCGCGTTCCCTTTCCCTCGGGCTTTCGCGAATTGTAGATGAATACAGGAATGCCAAGCTTCACTGCAGGTGCGATTGTGTTGGGATGCAGAACCTTCGCACCGAATGAAGCCAGCTCCGACGCCTCGTCGAACCGGATTTCCTCTATCAGCAGCGCACCGTTAACGACGCGTGGGTCGGCCGTCAGCATTCCGTCGACGTCGGTCCAGATCTCGATCGCATCGGCTTGCAGCGCGGCGCCGATGAGTGAAGCGCTGTAGTCCGACCCGCCGCGTCCAAGTGTGGTCGTCACACCTTGCGACGTCGCCCCGATGAACCCTCCCATTACCGGGACCTTCGATTCCCGTAGCAGCGGCATGATCTGTTCGCGTGCGCGCTCGGCTATCGCGGCGATTTGAGGCTCAGCCTGCATGAAGGCATCATCGGTGATCATCACCTCACGCGCGTCGAGGTGAACAGCGGGCAATTCGCGGAGCTGAAAGAACGCGGTCACCAGCTGCGATGAAGCCTGCTCGCCGAATGCGGCGATGGCGTCCAGCGATCGCGGTGTGACGTGACCGAGCACCGAAAGCGCTTCGGCCAGGTGGGCCAGCTCGTCGAAGATCGCGCTCAGCTCGCCCGCGATATCGTCCGCGGCAGGAGACCCGCCCAGGAGCTTTTCGCATTCCTTGAGATGGCGATCGCGAAGCGTCTCAACTCCTCGCAGAGCGCCGATGAGATGGCCCTTTGCCGATTGTTCTCCAACAGCGAGGAGAGCATTCGTCGCTCCGCCAAGCGCTGAGACAACTACGACCGGCTGGCGGTCGAGGCGTGCCTGAACGATGTCGGCTGCGCGTGTGATCGCAGCCGCATCACCGACGGACGTTCCGCCGAATTTGACGACAATCACGCCGGCGGAAGCTTGCCTGTCGCCGCGAGGAGCTCCGCGTTCAGCACGGAGCCGCCCGCTGCGCCACGAATTGTGTTGTGCCCAAGTGCAACCATTCGCAGATCGAGGATCGAGTCGTCGCGCACTCGTCCGACTGTCACCGTCATGCCATCACCCGCGTTTACGTCGCGCCGCGGCTGCGGCCGGTCAGCGCTATCGGTGACGACCAGCGGCGAATCGGGGCGGCTTGGAAGTGACCACGTCGACTCCGCACCCTTCCACGCGCGCAGAGTCTCGAGCGCCTGCTCGGGCGTTGGACGCTCGTTGAACGAAGCCGCGATGCACACCGTATGTCCGTGCTCGACGGCGACGCGATTCGTCTGGGCGCTCACCTCGAACGGAGCGTTCGTCACACCGCCATTCTCGAACGTCCCAAGAAGCTTCCGCATCTCGCGCTCGACCTTCGGCTCTTCGTCCGCGATGTAGGGAATAACGTTGCCGAGAATGTCGAGCGAAGCCACGCCCGGGTAACCCGCGCCCGATACTGCTTGCATCGTAGTCATGAAGAGCTTCTCGACGCCGAATCGCTCGTGCAGGGGCGCGAGCGCCACTGCCGCGACTGTTGCCGCGCAATTCGCATTGGTGATGATTGCGCCATCCCACCCGCGCTGGCGGCGCTGCCTCTCGATCAGCCCGAGGTGATCAGCGTTCACTTCCGGTATCACGAGCGGAACGTCGGGGTCCATGCGGAAATTCTTTGCGTTGCTGAGCACGAACTTTCCTGCCCGCGCGAACGCCTGCTCGATTTCGCCGGCGACGCTTGAATCGAGCGCCGAGAAAACGATCGGCGCGCTGATCTCGGACGCTTCGCAGTTGCGCACTTCCATATCGGCGATATCGTCGGGCATCACGCCCTCGAGCCACCGTGCGGCTTCGCGGTACGGCTTGCGGGCGCTCCTCTCTGACGCGGCGACTTCGGCAAGCTCGAACCACGGATGATCGGCGAGCAAGCGAATGAATGTCTGGCCGACGGCGCCGGTAGCGCCGAGCACGGCGACCTTCCACTTCTTTCCGTTAGGCGGAGACGACGATCGCGCAGTCATGATGCGAGGAGAGTTCGGGCCAGGCGCTCGTATGTGCCGACACTCGCGCGCAGCTCGTCAATGTCGATGTACTCATCGGGTGTGTGGGCCACGTGTATCGATCCAGGTCCGAACAAGAGCGGCGTTCCCCAACGCGTCAAGAGAGGAATGTCCGATGTGTATGCAACCGGTGCAGTCTCGAAGTCGGGAACCGTGTGGAAAAGCTGCGGTGGTATGTAGGAGCCGAACTCAACCTCCGCTTTTCCTTTTGCCCATTTTTTGATCATCGCTTTCGTCGGTGCAACATCGCCCACCAGGCGAAGCATCAGCTCCGCCTCTGCGTGTGCCGGAATGATGTTTGCCTCCGTGCCGCCGTGGATCGTTCCGATGTTCACCGTTGTCTCGCCGAGGATTGGGTCTGACGGCAGCGGGAGATCGCGAATCGTCGGGAGGAGTGCAAGCAACGGCTCGATCGCCGACTGTCCGAGGTGCGGATAGGCCGAATGGGCTTCGCGTCCTTTCGTGCGCACGGTTACGCGCAGTGATCCTTTGGCGCCGCTCGCGAGCTTGCTCTCGGTTGGCTCTCCGTTGATGAGGAACCGGCTCTTGGTTGGAAGATTGTTGGCGGCACGGGCGCCGTCGGATCCCTTTTCTTCTCCAACGACGAACAGCAGATCAGCACGCTTCTCGCCGGCTGTTGCCAGACCGTCCGCTGCGACCATCATCGCCGCCGCGATTCCTTTCGCGTCGCAGGCGCCGCGTCCATAGAGACGCTTCCCTTCCATTCGTGGCGGCAGATGCGGAGGCACGGTATCGAGATGCGTCGAGAATGTGACACCGCCGCCCTTGCGCGATGCCCAGATGTTGCCGCGTCCGGGGCTGACCTCCTGTACGGTCACGTTCCACCCGCGGTCGATGAGCCACTTGGATACGAAGTCGACAACAGCTCCCTCGCTCGAAGTAGTCGAGGGAAGCGCAAGCAATTCGGCTGCTAGAGCGACAACGTCGGTCATTGGGTCAATGATAGTGGTTCTGCACTGAGGAGGAAGCGACCCCAGAAGTCCGAGAACACAGAGAACTGCTTCTCTGTGTTCTCGGTGTTCTCTGCGGTTAAGTCCGGCTAGGTGAAGAGACGGCTAGGCCGTCGGCCGCGGTGCCTCGAAAGTAGTGGTCGTGCCCGGCTCGATTCCACGCACGTGCTCGACGAATATCTGCTGCACGAGGGTGTTCGCTTCACGATTGTACACATCGTGGTGGCGCTCACCGATTTCGCCGATCTTCGCCAACTCGACGTTTCCAAGCGCGCGGCCACCATCGCGGAACGTCTTGAATGTGTCCTCCGCCTGCCGCGACATCACGATGTCACCAACCAGACGCAGAAAGTCGCTCTCCCGCGCCGCATCGGCGAGATCACGCGCCTTCCCGATTACTGCTCCGAGCAGAGTCTTGCCGGCACCGGCTTCCGCTCCCAGCGTCTGCTGATAGTCCTCAAGCATCCGCTGATGCTCACGGACGTTCGGAATATGGCGACTGCAGAGATCGCGAAAGCGGTTGTCCTCTGCCTGCTTTTCGTGATCCTCGAGCGCCTCGAGAAACACCTTGTGCTGTGCGACAGCGTTGTTCACCTGGCTTTTGAGAAAGTCTATTCCGCGGTCCATGATGCGCTCCTGATATGAGATGAAAGGCGACCGGATTTTCGCGTCGTTTGGAGAGAAACTTTGCACAACACAGGCCACGGGGAGGGGCCGATACAGGAGCCTACGGACGCGCCGTAACGACGATTGCGGTGACGTTGTCTGTACCGCCGCCGGCGAGCGCTTCCTCGACGAGTTGGCGGGCGACGCCCTGGACGTCGGCAGCGTTCTCCATCAGGGTCTCGATGCGCTCGTTGCTCACATGCTTGGTGAGCCCATCGGTGCACAGCATGAGGCTGTCTCCGGGCGCGAGGTCGACGAGTCCCACGACAGGATGGAGCTCTGTTCCGCCGATCGCGCTCGACAGGGCAGCTGCCGGTCTGGCGCGCGCAGCCTGCTCCTCGGTCCACGCGCCGAGCGAAACCATGTACTCTCCGATAGTCTGGTCGCGCGTGAGCTGCTGTACCCGCCCACTTCGACGAACATATGCACGACTGTCGCCGACATGGATGAGGTACGCCCGCGGCCAGATCAGAAGCACCATGGTCAGTGTCGTCGCCGGCGCAGGACCCCGCTGTCCAGAGTGCTCGGAACGAAGCTTCTGATCGACGTCGCGCACTGTCTCTTCCAGACGCTCGAAGAGGGCCTGCTCCCCCGTGGACTCGAGACGGTTGAAGCAGCCAACAGTGCCGGACACGTATCGCAGCAGCGCCGAAATTGCATCTTCGCTGGCGTGTTCACCCCGTGGGCCGCCGCCTACTCCATCTGCTACCACGAACAGGTGCGCCTGAGCTGAGCCGAACTTGTTTGCCAGCGCGTCCGGCGAAAGGCTCGAGTGACGAATGGCGACGGAGCGGTGAATGTCGACGATGAGGAAGTTGTCCTCATTCGTTTCCCTGACTTTTCCCTTGTCAGTCAGTCCAAAGCTGTCGATCGCGACCGGCACGGTCATCTCTGCGCACTGGCGAGGGTCGCTTCGGCGAGCCATTGAAACGTTTCCTCGACACCTTTTCCAGTTTTTGCGCTCGTGCGGAAGCGCTGAAGACCGCGCGCGCCTACTGCTTCTTCGTCCGCCTCCGTGAGCTGCCACTGCTCCACCAGATCCACCTTGTTCACCGCGACAACTGAGGGAATGTCGCCGACGACTCCAGAAACTATTTCGCGAAGCTCGTCGATCTGATCGAGAGTGTCGCGGCGCGTTCCATCGGCGACATAGATCACGCCGTGAGCGCCGCGGGCGTAGCTGGCGCTCACATCACGCGTGCCGTCGCGCCCTTCGAGATCCCATAACATCAGCGTGATTTTCTGACCCCCGACCTGCACCTCTTTCTTGTCTATCTTGACACCGACGGTGCTCAGATACTTCACCGAGAATATCGAGTGAACGTACTGCTGCACGAGACATGTCTTGCCGGTGCCGAAGACTCCCACCATGCAGATTTTTTTCTGGATCATTGCCGGTCTCCCTGCCCTCGTCTCGGCAAAGTTGCGCCCGACACGACCACATCGAAAGAGACGCTGCGATTTATCCGCGCGTGTTCGCTCGGGTCGGATGCTTGAAGCGGCCGCGCCGTAGCTGCGGGATCGAGTTTCAAACTGGCCGGATCGACGCCTGCTGACGAAAGAATTTCGCTCACTTTCTCCACACGTCTTAGGGCTAATGTCTGGTTCGATTCATCGAGCCCCGTGGGGTCGGTGCGACCAGTCAGCTCGACCTGAACGGCTCCGCCCAGCGCCCGCGCATCGCGGTCCATCATGTCGATCATGTGACCCATGCGCCGGAGGCGACTCGCGGCCGGCTCCGAAACTTCGGCAGACCCCGGTTCGAACATGACGCGCTCGCGCTCGACGGTTCGTTCGATTGAATCGAGTGACTGTCTTGCCCGAGACGCGACCATTACCGGGTCGAGCGAGAGGTAACCTTCCCATTTCCCCGCCAGCTTCGGTGCAGTCACGCCGGCAGCCGCGATCACAGCCCGCGGGTCCCGCGCACCCGGATCCTTCAGTCCGCCGATATTCCATAGGCGGAACTCTCGGGATGCATCCACCACGACGTAGCCAGGCTCCGCTCGCAGAGCGGCGAGAGCGCGGTTCCATCGCATCGTCGATCGAATCCAGAAGAAGGCAAATGCCGCGACGACGAGAAAAAGCGGCAGGGCCCAGCGCAGCCAGACCAGCCCGCCCTTCCGTCGGTCGTTAGTGGCCAGCACCGTCTCGAGACAACTCTCCAGCAACGGACGCGCTGGAGCGAACGGAGTGGTCTCGCCGGAGAAATCGGCCAGCTGGCTCGCGAACTCCAGATGTATGGTTTCGAGAGTGTCCTGCTCCTTTCGCAGAACCTCGCTCGGTGCTTCACCGCGGATCACAAGCGCAAGCAAAGCGCGCGGCCCTGCCTCAACCTGAACGGTGTGAACCCCGACGCTGAAGGTTCGAAGCGTCGCGCCTTCTTCTGGATGGAACGAGTCCTTCACGAAATCCTGGATCGCTGAGAGCATGCTGGAGATCAGGTCCGCGTCGGGAAGATCGAGATCGGGAGCCGAAGCATGCTCGAGCAGGAGACCTGATTCGGCGTGAATCAGAAATGCCTGCTCCACGCGGTACACGAGCGCATGCTTGATGACGATCTCCGCGTACGGCATGCCCGTGCGCCACGCTTCGACACGCCACTTGACCCCGTTCACGGAGAGACTTTGCTCGACGGCGTTGTTGATCGAGCGGACGAGGCCGGCCATGGTCTCCGCAATCGCCTTTCGTATCGCGGGGCCGAGCACGGGGAAAATCGCCGTTGCGATTTCCTGCGGGTTGCGGCGGATCGATTCCGTCAGCGCAGTCTCGATCGTCGGACTGAGCGCGCGGCCAAGCTGATCATCACGACTTCCGCTGAGTGCGATCGCCTCGGGCAGGCGGTCGGCAATCTCGTCGGCCGTCACCTCACGTGATTCGAGCTCCTGAGAAAGTTCGTCGAGGCGATTTTGTTCGGGCCCGATCAGCAGCTTGCGCAGCGCCGCAAACTCGGCGACGTGCTTGTCGCCGTTGGCAACCGAGTCGGACGGCTCGAGCGACACGCTAAGTGGTCAGCCCGCAGGTCAAGCGCGCGGCTCCTGCTATGGACTCAAGCGCGCGCCGATTTCTTGCCGGATGTCTGACCGCCCGTGAGTTTGGCGGCAAGGTCCGTCAGGCCGGCCGCAATCGCAGCCGAATCGAGCTTTTCGCTCTGCAGCTGAGTCGTGATTCGCTGCAGCTCGCTCGTAATGCGCTCACTCGTACGCGCCAACTCGGTCGAAAAGGAGGCGGCGTTCTTCACGAGATGATCGCGGAGCTCCGCATCTGCGAGGCCTGCGGTTTCCTCGAGAGACTGGTGACGACGCTCGAGCACCTTTAGCGATTCTCTCAACTCGGTGTTGAGCGCTTTCAGGTCCTCGACTCGTTTCGTCCGCTCGCTCGCAAGACGCTCGGCATGACGTGCGAGCTCCTTCTTGATCGAGCTGTCGAGGTCGCCGATCTGCCGCTCGAGTTCGGTGCGCAATGCGGATGTCTCGTGGAGCAATCTCTCATCGAGACTTTGGATTCTTGAATCCACCATGCGCATCTGTCCGCCGAACAAAAGATCGCGGACCTGGTCGATGCTCTCGGGTGACGGATCGGCGGGAGTGCCGTTCGCGGGCTTGGTCTTCGGTGCCGGAGGTTTAGCCATGGAATGCGCTCGCTGTTGAGGCCGCGGTTAATGCGAAAAACCTACCTCGCGAGACCGGACTCGGCTACAGGATGGCCCGCCCAGCCGGCATCGCCAGCGTGGCATCGCCAACGTGGCACCGCAAAGCCGCATCCATGAAGGAGGGTCGCGGATTTCCCCTTCCTTCATAAATGCTGGAAAAACTTTGCGCATCGTAACTAAATGTCATTTAACAGCCGAACAAATGCCGAATTAAGCTCCGATAAATCGTTTTCGGGTACGGACATACGTTGGCGAAGCTAAGGAGATTAAGAGGTCCGGAAACGCTGCACTTCGGCACGTCTGGTACTGCGAGGACGACTGGTACGTGCGAGCACCGCTCGGAGTGCCCTGCGATGAGTCGCCCCGGGGAACCAGGCCGATTCTTGTCTTGCTGTAATCCACCATTCCCTTTACCGAAGTGGGATGTTACTCCCCTTGCGCGAATGCGGCAGCGCTGAGCATCGCCGCAGTCGTCGGAAGAAAAAACCAGCCGGTGTTGATTCCGATCATTACCGCAAGGCCGGCAAACGTTGCTCCAAGTGCGGCTTCGAAGACTCCACGGTAGCGGTTGCGCTTCAATAGAAGGGGCAACGCGACGATGGCCACAGGGATAAACACGAAAAAGAATGAGGTCATCTCCAGCACATCGCCGATACTGTCCGGTACTCCCGGCGGGGTGAGATTGGGCGGCTCGAATTCCATGGGCGCTGTTACCCGGGTCGATCCATCGCCGAGCTGCGCCTGAAAGGACACGGTGTTGTGCTGCATGAGCGGAAATAAGGCGAGCGCTGAGAATGCAAGCGTCGTCATCGTCATCGCAACGAGCAGCGAGGCGAATTCGTTCGAACCAAGGTGCGCTCGCAGCACGCCCACGCGCTGCCGACGACGATAGTTCCAGCCCATGAGCAGCGTCCCTGCCAAGAGGAATCCGAAAGCGTAGGTTTTACCCAGACCGCCAGGTGTCATTTCCAGATGAGAGCCTCCCACATCTCACAACGAGCTGACTGATGAATCTTCGAATCGACGTTCTCCGACTTTGCCTTGGAGTGTGCCGCAGCTCTCTGGTGCTTGCAGCGATCGCACTCTCCGCGGGTGCCGGTCAGGCGCAGCCAGATCCCGCCACGGTGACGATAAAGGTGACACCGCTCGGCAGCGGCATTTACATGCTCGAGGGCGCCGGCGGCAACATCGGGATTTCGGTAGGAAATGACGACGTGTTCATGATCGACGATCAGTACGCGCCGCTCACTCCGAAGATCAGGGCGGCAATCGCGACCTTGAGCCCCAAGCCGGTCCGCTTTCTCCTCAACACTCATTGGCATGGCGATCACGTTGGTGGCAATCAGGACATGGCAGGCTCAGGGGCAATCATCGTTGCACACGACAACACCCGGAAGCGCATGACGAAAGAGCAATTCATCGCGGCATTCAACATGAAGGTTCCGCCTTCGCCGACAGCCGCGCTTCCAATCGTGACGTTCTCTGAAAGCATGTCTTTGTACCTGAACGGCGATAGCGTGCGAGCGGTTCATGCCCGGAATGCTCACACGGATGGCGACGTGATAGTGACGTTCGAGAAAGCCGACGTCGTTCACATGGGAGACACTTTCTTCAATGGTTTCTATCCGCTCGTCGATCTTTCGACCGGGGGATCGATAGACGGCGTGATCGCCGCCGTGAACCAGGTGCTGGCGCGCACGACACCGAAAACCAAAATCATTCCGGGACACGGGCCGCTCGGAACACGTGATGACCTTGTGCGCTACCGCAACATGGTGAAGACCGTGCGTGATCGCGTGGCCGCGCTCGTGGCACGGCGCCGCACTCTCGCGCAGGTCGTCGCCGCAAAACCGACCGCAGAATTCGACGCGAAGTGGGGTGGCGGCTTCCTCAAGCCCGAGGTGTTCGTCACGATTCTGTACAACGATCTGTCCCGGCGGACCCGCTGAGGCGCGAAGGATCCTCGCTTTTCTCCGCGTTTTAAGGAAATGAAGTACACTCAAACGTTCGTGTAACCAGAGCAGCCCGGCACCCGTAAAGCCTTTATGCAAGCACAAGAACGGACTCAGGATCTGGCACCGCATCCGCCGTTAGCGCCCGCGCCTCAGGTAATCATCACGAGGACGGGGGCCGACGTCGCCGCACTGCCCCTCTCATTACCAAAGACGAGCGCTGAGGTCGAGGCGCTCCAGACCCGGAAACAGGAGCTCACTGAAGAGCTCGCCAACGTCTCGGCTCGCCGTCACGAACTCTCCGAGGAGATACGCGTTGCGCCGGACGGCGCAAGTCGCACCGGGCTCGAGGCGCGGCTCCGCATTATGGATCAGCGCATCCTCCAGCTCGAGACTGACATCGGTACAACCAGCAAGCAGCTTTCATCTACGCCGGCCGAAGTGCTCGCGATAGCGCAATCGGACAACCGCCCCCCAAACAACGATGGCAGCTTCGACGACGGGTTGGCGGCGGGCCTGGTTCCCCTGCTCTCCCTCTTGGCAATAGTAACTCTGTGGCGGCGCTACAAGCGGCGCCGGCGCGGGGGCATTGCTTCGAGCAGGGAGAATCTCATTGCTGAGTCAAACCAGCGACTCGAACGACTAGAGCATGGAATGGAAGCCATTGCAATCGAAATCGAGCGTGTCTCGGAGGGTCAGCGATTTGTTACGAGATTGCTTTCAGAGCAGGCGCCCGTTGGAGCGGCAAATCGCATTGCACAGTCGTAGGGAGCCGCAGCGTACAGACCCCTGACGTTCAGGCGGGTGGCCCGACCTGGCCTCTGATCTTCTTGAACCGGAGGTCGTCGCGCACTGAATCCCAGTCCGAGTCATTGTCCACCCACTCCCGCTGCGCGAATCCGAGCTCAACGGCTCTTCGTCGCGACCAAGCCGGCGAAGCGCTAGGTCGCGCATCGCGTGTGCCTGGTAGTCATCCGGTCGACTGTCGGCAGCCCGCGCAAACATCTCCTCCGCCTTCTCGAACTCCCCGTGCGCCAGAGATGCGCGGCCGTGGTACTACGCCGCCTCGAAGCTGCGCGGATCAAGCTCGAGTGCTCGTTCGAACTCCTGCGTCGCTTCGTTCCATCTCTTCCGTAAAGAAAACGCCAGGCCACGCGCTGCGTGCGCTTCCGGGAGACTCGGGGCCAGCTCCAGCGCACGACGGCTCGCGTCTTCGGCCCGCGCGAGATTCTCGGGCGTCGCTTCCCGATACAA
>JBDSVO010000096.1:0-4437 GCA_039927215.1 Gemmatimonadaceae bacterium | reverse complement strand
CGCGGACGCGGAACGCTCAGCGAATCCGACATCAAGGAAGGCCTCCGCGAAGTGCGGCGCGTCCTTCTCGAAGCGGACGTCAATTTCGCGCTCACTCGTGAGTTCCTCGAGCGTGTAGAAAAGAAAGCCGTCGGCGTTACGGCCCTCAGCGCAGTATCGCCCGCCCAGCAGCTCATCAAGATCGTCCACGAGGAGCTCGCCAACATGCTCGGCGAGCGCCGCGAAGGGCTAAAGCTGAGCTCGGTTCCGCCGACAATCGTGATGATGGTCGGACTCCAGGGTTCAGGTAAGACGACCACGGCTGCAAAGCTGGCGAAACGACTCGTCGGTGAAGGACGCCCGACGCGTCTCGTCGCCGCTGACGTCTATCGACCCGCCGCTATCGATCAGCTCGAAACTCTCGGACAGCAGCTCGGAGTGCCCGTCTACGCCGATCGCACCACAACAGACGTCGTGAAAATTGCGAAAGCCGGAATCGACGATGCGAAGCGCGCGCGCGACCGCGTCGTGATCGTCGATACAGCCGGCCGTCTCCAGATCGACGAAGAGATGATGGACGAGCTTCGGCGGTTGAAGGACGCCGTTCATCCGACGGAGATTCTGCTGGTCGCCGACGGGATGACAGGCCAGGAAGCAGTGAAGATTGCGCAGGGATTCGACAACGCACTGGGAGTTACGGGCGTCGTGCTGACGAAAATGGACGGCGACGCTCGTGGCGGTGCGGCGCTTTCCATCTACGGTGTCACGAAGAAGCCGATCAAGTACATCGGCGTCGGAGAAAAATCAGACGCGCTCGAGGAATTCCATCCGGACCGCATGGCCGGACGCATTCTTCAGATGGGCGATGTTGTCTCACTCGTGGAGAAAGCACAGGCTGCGTTCGACGAGGAAGCAGCGAAGAAGCTGCACAAGAAAATGAAGAAGGAAGGGATGGACCTCACTGATTTCCTCAATGCGATGCGGCAGATCGAGCGGATGGGTCCGCTCGAGGGCGTCCTGAAGATGCTTCCCGGCGTCAACGCGAAGATGCTGAAGCAGGCGAAGGTCGATCCGAAGCGAATGAAGCACGTCGAGGCTATCGTTCTATCGATGACCCACGCCGAGCGCAAAGATCCGTCGTTGCTGAACGGGTCACGGCGGGCGCGGGTTGCGCGCGGCTCCGGTCGCACGATCAGCGAAGTGAACCGCCTGCTCGAGCAGTTCCGCGAGATGCAGAAGATGATGAAGAAGATGTCCCAGGGCGGACGGATGGGGATGCCGTCAATGCCCGGGATGTTTGGAATGCGGTAATCAGCGCCGCATGAAGTACCGGGTGCGCGCCGGAGTCACCGGCGTCGCGATGAGCCCGGAGTTTCACGAGACCACCTCAAGGGAGATGTACAAATGGTAAGAATTCGTCTCCGCCGAATCGGGCGGAAAAAGGCACCAGTGTATCGCATCGTCGTCGCTGACTCGCAGAGCCCACGCGACGGAAAGTTCATCGAGATCATCGGCCAGTACGCTCCGCGCCAGCAGGGAGAGGGTGGTCTCAAGATCGACGAGGCGCGCGCGGATTACTGGCTGAACGTTGGCGCTCAGCCGAGTGATACAGTGCGCTCGCTGCTTCGCCGCGCCGGTGTGCTTCGAAAGCGGCACGAGCAGCGCCTCGGAATCGAGCGCAAGGTGGCCGCTGTGCCGTTGCCTGAGCGCACAGAGGAAGAGGAGCGCGCCCTCCAGGCTGCCGACTCCGAACCAGCGGCGGAGAATACCGAGGCGTAGTGTGGCGGCGCCCGCATTCGCGGTCGTAGGAATGATCCGCAATGCGCAGGGAATCCGCGGTGAAGTGGTTGTCGAGCCGCTCACTGACACTCCGGATATCGTCTTCGCTCCAGGTCGTCGCGTTCTCGTCGGCGACCGGAGCGGAAACGCGCCTCTCGAAGCACGCGGGCTGCCTTCGTCATTGACCGTCGACTCGACGAAGCCGTTCAAGGGCGGACTGATCGTAAAGTTTGACGGTGTCGCCGACAGAAATGCGGCCGAGCTCCTGCGCGGGCGGTATCTACTCACCCCGTTCGAGGAGCTCGAGCCGCCGGCTCCCGGCGAGATATATCTTCACGATCTCATCGGGATGCGTGTCGAGCTGGACAACGGACAGGCCGTCGGCGAAGTGACGTCCTATTACGAGCTGCCGCAGGGCATCACGCTCGACGTTGCGACGGCGACTGGGAGCGTTCTCGTTCCGTATCGTCCCGAAATGGTCGAGCGAACCGATGCGGATGCGCGCACGATCATCGTCAAGTCTGAAGTGGGATTGTTCGAGTAACTATGCCCCTTCGCATCAACGTCATCACGATCTTCCCTGAATTCTTTTCGGGTCCGCTTTCGCTGAGCATTCCGTCGCGCGCGGCGGAGGCGGGAAGCGTCGAGTACAGAATCGTCGATTTGAGAGATTACACACACGACAAGCATCGAACAGTCGACGATTATCCATATGGTGGTGGTGCGGGGATGGTGATGAAGCCGGGTCCCTTTTTCGAAGCCGTCGAGGCGATCGATGCAAAGCCGCCGATAATTCTTCTTTCGCCTCGGGGGCGTCGCTTTGGACACGCGGACGCGGTGCGTTACGCCGCGGGAGAGGAGCTGACGCTGTTGTGCGGTCATTATAAGGATGTGGACCAGCGTGTTGCGGATCATCTCGCAACCGAGGAAATCTCACTCGGTGATTTCGTGCTGAGTGGCGGCGAGGCAGCAGCGCTAGCTGTCATGGATTCGACCGTGCGGCTGCTACCCGGGGCGATGTCCGACTTGGACAGCGCCCGCGGCGATTCCTTTTTCGATCGAGGAATCAGTGCGCCAAGCTACACTCGGCCGCCGGAGTTTCAGGGGCACGATGTTCCTCAGGTGCTGCTCTCGGGTGACCACGCTCGAATTGCCGAATGGCGCCGGATCGAATCCGAGCGCCTCACTCAGCTGCGGACAGGCGACTAGACCGCAATGCTGTGAGGAGTGGCAAACTGTCCTTTCTCCCGTTAATTTCATCATTCTACACCCCAAAAATCTCATCCCGGGCAGCCCAACCTTTGCCCCGAGCGTCATATGCATCCATTTATCGAAACTCAGAAAGAATGGCTCCGCACCGATGTGCCTGCCTTCCGCGCCGGCGACACGCTGCGCGTCAGTGTCCGCGTGAAAGAAGGTGACAAGGAGCGTCTTCAGGCCTTCGAAGGGGTCTGCATCGCGCGCCGCGGCAGCGGAGTCAGCGAGACATTCACCGTCCGCAAGATTTCCAGCGGCATCGGAGTAGAGCGCATCTTTCCGGTCCACAGCCCGATGATCTCCTCGATCACCGTGGTCCGCCGTGGACGCGTCCGCAGAGCGAAACTCTACTATCTCCGCCACCTCACCGGAAAAGCCACCAGGATCCGCGAGCGCAAAGTCCGCGTTCAGGTCCCGGGCAGCGAGACGTAAAAAGGTCTTTCCCGTCCGTCGCCGCCGTTGCAGTTTGAGGGCGATGAGAGGCGCGCAGTGAGCTCGGAAGCGGATCAACCGGCAACCGGCGGCGAAAGCCCGCCGGAGGTCACGCCTACCGAGCGAAAGAAGTACCACCACCGCCGCAAGCGGTGGACCACTATCGAAAAGGAGCTCCGTGCTTTGCACGGACCTCTCATCGCCGGCGTCGACGAAGTAGGACGCGGTCCGCTCGCCGGACCAGTCGTCGCCTGCGCCGTCATCATGCCCCCGGACATGCGCGCCATCGCCGGCGTCGACGACTCCAAGCAGCTCACAGCGGACCAGCGCGTCCGCCTCGCCGTGAAAATTCGCGAGCGCGCGCTCGACTGGGCACTTGGCGCCGCGTCGGTCCACGAGATCGAGCGGCTCAACATTTATCAGGCAAGTGTCCTCGCAATGCGACGCGCGCTCGGCCGCCTCCACTTGGTACCGAACCACGTCCTGATCGACGGCAAGAGGATGCGCACGCTGCCGATCCCACACACCGCAGTAGTGCACGGCGACGCGCGATGCTTTTCCATCGCCTGCGCATCGATTATCGCCAAAGTCACTCGCGATCATCTCATGCGTCGGCTCGCACTGCGTTATCCCGGTTACACATGGGAGCGAAACGTCGGATACACCACGCGCGCTCACATCGCCGGCCTCGCCTCGCTCGGCATTACACGGCACCACCGCCGCAGCTTCTTTCGCATCAGCCAGCTCGTCTTCGACTTCGACAGTCTTCCAGTGACAGAGGACATGATTATCGTCGAGGACCTGGCACCCGAGACTCTGCTCGCCTGACACTGTGGACGCCCCTCTGGTCGGAGTGATCATGGGCTCGCGCTCCGACTGGGAGACCATGCGTCACGCAGTGGAGACGCTCGATTCGCTCGGCGTTCCCAACGAGTCCCGCGTTGTCTCGGCACACCGGACACCCGACCTGCTGTTCGAGTACGCGACGAC